>CAZZJR010000014.1:34559-50384 GCA_964654585.1 uncultured Bdellovibrionales bacterium | reverse complement strand
TTTTTGACGTGAGGCTGTTATGGCAACTGTAGCGACTGCGAAGACTGAGTCAGTAACCCACAGCGCAAGCGACCTGTCGCTGCGTATCCTTGAGGCGCTCTGCCTCGACGACGAGTTTGCGGTGTTGCGCGAGACGCTGCAGTTCTACCGAGAGGAGCTCGAAAAAGAGCTTCTCCAGTAAGCTCGAGAGAGAACCTAAGCTCCGCTGACGTTTCTGTCACGGCATCGCCGGATAGACGCACGCTGTCGTGTGTTCGTTCGAGGTTGGAGCTTAGGGATTGAGCACCCAAGCTGCGTCAGCTAGGACCACTTCACTACATGCGATACCGGTAGTTCCATCGGTAACCTGCACCGTGACGCGCACAGCGTTGTGTATCGGTATCGATATTTCCCGGGCAGCTTCCCCAGTTTGGAGCAGCGGACTTTCGTAGAGCGCTGTTCCTCGTTCATCGAAGATGGCCAGGGACGCGGCTGATGCACCACAGTCAGCTGAGCCGGGCTCAACACCGATCAGGGCATGTAGCCCCTGGACTCCGTGAGGCACAACAAAATCGATCGTGGTTGGAATGCTCAGGCCGAGACCACTGTTATATTGGGAGTCTCCGATTCGGAGGGGGTTTCCATTACGGTCTCGGTTGAGCGAAGGGCTTTTCACTGGCGCATCTACGCGCAGCGGCTTAACGCTTGAGAGCGGAATGAGGCGGCCGCCCGTTAGGCTAATCTGTGGGAAAGCAGGGGGATCTGGAACCACCGTCACTGGGCCTAGAGCTTGGAAGGCTGGGGATCTGTTGAGTGACAGCGCGACGAAGTCTCGTCCACCGAGGTGTATCCTCCGGGCCTCGGCGCCCTTTTTTGTCAGAAATGAGGCGAGCTTCAGGAAGTTTTTCGGCGGGGTGATGAGAAGTACTCCGTCGGCAACGAGAAAATCCTCCACCACCTGTAGGTCCTCTTGGTGAGTTGAGACGAAACCGCGGCCCAAGCGAATGGCCATTGGATTCGGCATCCAGCGGCGGACCTCGCCGCTACGCCGCTGCTGGTCAATGAGCGCAAGGCGCACGGACAGGGGGACGGGCCACTGAGTCGCGACCATGAGGGGGCCCGGAATCCGAGTTGAGAGCATGACGAGCTCGTCACCCCTCGGCACTTGAGCGAGCTCTGATGCGTACAGGAAGGGAACGCGCGGCAGGATCGCGAGCAGAACGACAGCTATCGCGGCGGTGGAGCCGATCAGAGTCGGTGAGATACGACGTCTAGCTGCCTGATAGGTTACGTTGAAACCCGCGGCGGCGAGAAGGGAGAGGGGAAGAATCATCAAGTAAGACCGGTGGGTGTCAATTCGATTGGTACACAGCAGCGCACAGCAGGTCGCAAGTAGCCATCCGACGACCGTCACTGTTAGCCAGCCTTCCTTCCGCCGGAGCACTACGATCATGCCGATGAGAGCGAAGGGTGCCAGCGCTCCAGGTAGTACCTTCCAGTAGGGAGGGTCGGTCTGTATACGGATTGGGCCGTCTGGCGGCGGGGGCGGTGAAGTGAAGGGGGACAAGATACTGTAGAGCTCGGAGGCTGTGACCTGCCTGATCAGCTCGATCGCAACCCCAACTCTTTCTCCGGGTGTTAGCTGTTCGAGTGAGCCGCCAGAGAGGCTTCGCAAGTTCGCGAGTTGAGGCGGGAACCACCCGGTTTGGGTCATGCCAAAGAATTGCTCCCCACGTCCTGAGAAGAAAAATCCGAGCCGGCCGTAACTCGCTTGGTAGCACACTACCGCTGCAATGACTCCCGTGAAGAGAGCTGCCGTAGCGCATCGACGTCGGAAGGGAACGCGGGGTGACGACAGAATCGCTATCGGAGTTGAGATTGCGAGGACCACAGCCGGGATGCGGGCCGGGGAATACCCAAGTGTTGCGAGGAAAATCGAAGCTGCGGCGGAGATCGCTAGAAGGTAGCGCGGCGACGATACGAGCCGGTGGCAAAGCACGAAAGCCAGTGTAACAGCCAGCAGGGTCGCTGCCATTGAGCTGGCGTAGCGCGCGTAGAGAATACTTGGCTCGGTGAGGCAAAGGATTGCAAGCGCTGCTAGGCCTGCGACACCACCGAAGAGCCGCCCGACGAATCGGGAGAATATGGCACACGACACAATGAACATGGTAAGCGATATAAGTCGCAAGAAGACAACAGAGGTTGAGAAGTACGTAAAAGAGATGAGAGCTGGCAGGCCCAAGAGCGGAGACTCGTTGCCGGCGCTAATCGTTCCGTGGCCCCAGAGAGTCTTGAAGATTGCTAACGAAGCGATCGAACGGCCCGAGCCGAGCTCGTCGGCGATGCCATCGATCGTTGTTCCCTCCCAAACAAGGCCATCTGGTGCGAAAGAGCCTAGTCGGTAGGACAACGCGCCCGCTGTCAGGAGCAGCAGTGCTACGGATGTCCGGAGCATCACGGGAGTTTCTGGCTGGTCGGATGAGGTCTTAGAGGCAAGACCGCGCCAGGCTAAGACCCCCGAAAAAGCCAGTATGCCGAGGCCCCACGTGGTGGGCAGAAGTGTTGAGGCGAGGCCGAGAGTCGCCGCAAGGGGTAATGCAGCCTCCGAAAATACTCCCCGCCAGTGGCCGCGCGCCACGATTACGGCGGTAACCACCAGAAGCACTAAGAACACGGCTAATCGGTCAATAGGCACGTTTTGCAAAAGGTCGCGCTCCCCTACGTCGCAGCACAAACCCTAGCCCGCGGGTGGTTCTGCTGCAACCGCGAGTTGCACGGTGGGGGGCATTGCGGCGTCGACCAGCGGTACGAGTTACCGCTGCGGAGAGATGCGGCTAAGGTTGTGTGCCTGGGCGATGAGACCGAGCTGCTGTAGCGCCTTTGCTTCGATCTGCCGAATTCGCTCGCGGGTGAGCCCTAACCGCTCACCAATCTCCTTGAGTGTTAGCGGCTGTGCGTGGTTCAAGCCGAAGCGGCGCTCAAGAACCTCGCGTTCGCGTGGTTTGAGGTGCTGTAGTATCATGCTGAGCGTCTCCAGGTGCTCTTGTCGCTCGGCTATTTCATCGGGCCTCAGGCTCGAACGATCAGCTAGATCGTCGATAAGCCGAGGCCCGTCGTCCGTCCGACCCGAGCTGCTCAAGCTCGACAGTCTGCGGGTGTGGGGCAGGAGCGTCTCGATGTCTCTCCTAGGTATGTTAGTTCGACGTGCTAGTTCATCTATCGATAGGTGTTGAGGCTGTTGGCTCATCTCGTTCGAGATGCTCTTGAGCGACTGCTCATTGTGGATCGGCACCCTAACGAGCCGTGCCACGTCGCCGTAGGCGCGTGACGATGTCTGCTTGATCCACCAAGTCGCATACGTCGAGAACTTCCATTGGCTTTGCGGGTCGTACCGGTCTACCGCACGCAGCAGTCCGATCAGCCCCTCCTGCGAGAGGTCATCTTTGTGCTCCCGTTTCCGTTGGTCGCGCAGCACTACCGAGAAGACGAGCCTCTTGTTTGATACAGCTATGTAGTTCCTGATAGCCATGTACGGCCGCAGGAGAGACTCCATAACTGAGATGTTAGCTCGCGCCTCAAGTGCCCGGGCACCGAGTTCCGTCTCAAGCTCCGTGAACTGCTGCCAATCCGGTGTTGCTGAGGAGCGGGCGGCGCTGAGATCTCCGTGGTAACAAATGAGCTTTGTTTCGAGCGTCTCAAGGGCAGCGGTGAGGCGCTGGGCGCGGTTAAAGTGTTTGAGAATTGAGTCTGGCGATGGAGGAGTGCGCAAGAGAAGTGTTGCAACCCGCGCCCGCTCTGATACCTCGAGGCTGTGCGGTTCGCGGGCTCCTAAGACTTTGGCAACTGCTCTCACCGTCCGCCTTGCTTGCTGCGCGACGAGACTGCCCTCTGGTTGGACCGTTTTGCCCGAGAACACCACTGAAAGCGGATTTAGCTCCCCCGTGATGACTCGCTTGAGAGCTTGAAAATGCTCTGCTTGAACGAACGGCAACTCGAACACCTTCTGCCAAAAAACGGCGCGGTGACGTCGCATCTCACCCACGAGCTCGGTCTCTTGAAGCCGAGTTAGGAGGGGCGAGTTGTCGTGACAGGTGGAGATGCAGTCGAGCAAGTTCTGCGCGCGTTCAGCTTTATCGAGAAGGTCGGCTTTTATTTTGCGCACAGCAGCCCGTAGCTCTTTGGCTTCCTCTTCGGCAGCTTGCGAGGAGGCACGCTTTGAAATTCGGGCAACCGCAATCGAGACCTGGTCAATCTTTTGAACCGCAGACTGAATTTCGCCATTCATGACGCAAAGCTTGGAGTGGGAGCCGCAGACAATCATGTCAACTAGGGACGGCAGCTTTGCGATTGAAGGTAGCAACTCGCTCAGGTCTGCCTTGGCCGCAGCGAGCGCCTGGGAGAACGCCGAGCGTTTGCGGGGTGCACGCAGAGCGGAGAAGTCGGCAGAATTAGCCTGCTGAGGGGCCGCAGCTGAGTCCGTATTAGGAGCGCTTTTTTGCTCGGGCTGCCGGCGGGCCATCAATCCTCAATTAGTCAGAAGGCGCCGGAGGGTATCAATTGATATTCGGAAAGGAAACTGTCTAGCGCATTCGCGCTGGTGCCCTAGCCGGACTGGGGACCGAATATTGACAGGATTTTCTTTGTTAGAGCCGCCCGTTCGATAGAATTTAGGGAGGACTAAGGGTTTTTGCTTAAGTTCCATACGGGCTCTCTCCCGTTTTCGAGGCTGTAATGCCCCGATAACTGCCAGGAATTGATGCGTAGAAAGGGATTTTCAGTTGTAGGGTTTTCGAGCTTGCGGCTGTTTGGTCAGCTGGCGATCGTCGGTGCCTGCTGCGCTCCCAACACTCTTAGCGCCGCTCCTGAAACCTCTATCGAGCCCTACGTTTCCCTGCTCGGCGCCTCCTCAGGAAGTCGATTCGGGGATGCCCTCGCCTGTAGCCAGGTGTCGGCAACAGGCGGGAACAGATCGCTACTCGCAGTCGGTGCTCCGGAAGAAGCCGGGGGAGCTGGCGCGGTGTACCTGCAGGACCCGGCTAACCCCGACGCGCCTCTGCAGCGCATCGTGTCTCCCGCCCCAGGCGCGGGGCTGCACTTCGGAGCGGCTATCACCTTCGTCAGTGACGTAAATGGAGACGGGGCGGATGACCTCGTGGTTGGTGAGCCTTCGGGGAGCACGGGCTCTATCCATGTGTACGGCAGCAACCTCTCAGGTGGCATACCGAGCTACACCTTCTGCGCATCGTCGGCACAGGAGAGCTCGTTCGGTGCGAAGTTGCTCGGTTTGCGTGGTCCGGTGGGAAGCAGTGAGACCCTCGTCGCTGCTGCGCCGGCGTCTGGCACCACGTACTCACTCGATCTGTCTGGCGCCTGCTCCGGAGCGGTCGGGGTAGTCCTGAGCTTCACGAGGTTTGGACAGGGAGGCGAGTTCGGTGCGGCGTTAGCTGAAGTGCCATCGACCTTCCTTCCGCCAGTCGGTACGCCTGGCGCAAGTAGCGCCGCTTCCCAGGTGTTGGTGGGGCAGCCGAATATCGCCTCGTCTGGTGGCAAAGTATCCGTGCTCAATAATTTCGGCGTCACAACGGAGCTGCGCTATGGGGAGCAGGGCTTCGGCACGAGCCTTGCAGCCTCGCACCGCTCGACGGTAGCGGCGATCGGAAGTCCGAACCGCGATGGGGGAAAGGGCGGAGTTGATCTGGTGGATGATACCGGGGCGCTGCTTTGCTCCGTAGCTTCCTCGGCTGCTGCCGACACCCGAGGATTCGGATCGAGTGTGTTACACCTCGAGGATTCTTTTTCTAGCCTACCGGGCAAGCAGCAGCAGTTCGTAGCGAGTCGGCCGGAGGCTAGTACGGGGGGGTCTCTTGCGCTCTTCGGCTGGTCGGGCGGGGACTCAAGCTGCCTCGCGGCGGCTCAGATTAATAATTGCGAGGATGACCCGCAACAGGAGCAGGGAAAAGTCATCGTTGGCGGCCCAGACTGTATCGTTTGGCGTGGCGGCATCGGCCGAGCAGCCTTCGCCTACAGCTCTCCCGGTTGGGAGCGGAATCGTGGGCGTGTCGATATCGTGGTCGACGGCAGCGAGAGCAGCTCTCTCCTCACCTGCTCTGGAAATAGCCCGATTATTCCGGGCGAGGTGCCAACTCCGGTCGAGCCGGGGGACAGGAGCTTGCCCGCCGCACAGGTCGATGTCTCGGGAAGGACAGTTACCGTTCGGCTGCCACTCTTGCAGCCCTCCTTGACCGGAGACAATTACCAACGCGCGTTACGCAAGCTGCAGCGCCAGGAGAGATTGTCGCAGGGGCAGGCAAGGCAGGCGCTACGTCGGCTCGAAATTATCTACGTTGTGTCGATCACTCAAAGTAGCGCAGCCAGTGCAGCTTCGGGTGGTCTGACTAGGCCCCTCGCACGGTCTTCAATTGACCACCGCAAGAAGAGAAATAGGTTCAGCCTCCGTAATCTCAAGCCAGGCTCTTATGCGCTCACGTGGCGGGCGATTGTAGCCACGAAACGGCCGCCAGTGGAGATTGGCACGGCTGTGTCGACATACACGACGAGATTCACGGTAACCGGAAAGAAGTAGCGAGAAGCGGAAAAATTCGAACGTACCACCCTGACGCCCAATAGCATCGAGGCAGGAACCCGTCTACACTCGGTGCTGGAGTTCCTCTCGCATGTTTCATTTCTCGCCCTTCCGCCTCCCCGGTCGACAGCGTCGTGAGCTGCTAGCAGCCACGTCCTATGGCGACATTCCGCTGCATCCAGCGGTCGAGCGCCAGCTCGCGAAGATCCGCTCAATGCAGGTTGATAAGTCGCCGAAGCTGCGCTCAGTTTGGAGCCTCTTCTTCTGGGTTTTTGGCGGGGTTCGAGACCTTATTCGAGAGGTGGCGCTTTGGAGCGGGCTCGGAGCGCTCGTTGTTCTTGGGGCGGTCTTCATCGCGCGAGAGCTCTTCCAGCCCGAACGGCCGGTGCTCAGCAGCATGCTGCTTGCGGCCCTGTTCCTCGGGCTCAAGCTGCTACAGGCGGTGATCGACTTCAAGAATGTCTGCCGACGACTGCAGGTTCATCGCGGAGTACAGGCAGCGCTTTTTCTGCTCGTCAACCAGAAGCTTTCTGACCTCGCGCCAGCTGGGCGGGAGCAGTTCTCGAAAGGACAGCTAAAAACCCTGGTCGGGTCTGATGTCGAGTCGATTGAGGATTTTCTCAGTGCGGCTCTGCAGCAGTTTGTGCCCTTGATGATCTCATGTGTCGTGCTTCTGCCGGCGCTGTGGCTTGTGTCTGGCAGAGCGGGGCTGGTGGCGATGGGGACTGCGCTGCTGGTTCTGCCTTTGGCGCTGATTGGAGCATGGTCCGTTGAGATCTTTCAGAAAAAAGCGCAGGCGGAGCAAGACAAGCTTGCCACGGCGATCGGGGAATGGGTAAAGAACATCCGGTTGGTGCGGTACCTCGGCTGGAGCAGCGCAGTGGAGGGAGAAGTCAAGCATCAGCTCGGACGCTACATTGTAGTGTCAGCAATTCGGCACGCGGCTGTGATAACCGTGTGGGCGCTCAGCTACTCGTGGTCGATGCTGCCGCTGCTCGCGCTGTTTCTCTTTGCGGCGAGCCAGGGCGACTCGGTCTCGTTGATGGAAGTCTTCTCGTCCTTCTGGCTTCTTGATCACATCGTCAACCAGCTCCAGTGGGTGCCGTACTCGCTCTCCATGTACGGGTCGGCTGCCGCTGGTGCCCGCCGTATTATTAGCCTGCTCAGCCAGCCCAACCTCTCCGATATTATCCAGGCAGCGCCGGAAGGCATCGAGCCTCCGCTCGGTGATCCGCAGGCAGTCGTGTTCCGAGGCGTGACTGTTCGGCACAACGGCAAGGCTGCTCTCGACAGTCTCAATCTAGAGCTACTGTTTGATCAACGAACAGCGATCGTGGGCCCAGTAGGAAGCGGAAAGACCACGCTGCTTGAGGTCCTGCTGGGTGAGCTGCCAGTCTCTGAGGGTTCAGTCGACGTGCGTTTCTCCTGTGGCCGGACGGCGCCCCTATGGCGGGCAGACGCCTTTTCCCGGCTGCGCTCGGCAGTTTCTTACTCTCCGCAGCAGCCATTTCTCTCGAACGCCTCGATGCGTCTCAACATCGACCTCTCGGGCGAGTCGTCTCTGGAGGATGTGCAGATGGCGGTGATGGCTTCGCAGCTCGCCCAGGATCTGGCGCTCTTTCCGCGCGGCCTTGAAGAGGAGGTTGGAGAGTCGGGCATTAACCTCTCGGGAGGCCAGAAGCAGCGGGTCAGCCTTGGGCGCGTGTTCATATCAAGGAGGCCAATTCTCGTGCTCGACGACCCCTTGAGCGCCGTAGATGCGACTACTGAGAAAGCTCTCATGGACTCAATTCTGCAAGCGGCGAAAGGGCTCGTGATGGTCTCCCACCGGCTAGCTGAACTTGAGCGCTGTGATCGGGTCATCGTGCTGCGCGATGGCGCAGTCGCAGAGGACGGCGACCCTAAACTGTTGGCGTCTGCCGCCGACTCGGAATTCTCGCGGTTCCTTCTTGCCTTGGAGGAGCATGGGAGCTGATCACTTCACTACAGAGGAGCGAGCAGGCGATGTGCAGGGGAGCTTGCGCCTGCTAGGGCGCTACCTGCGCGAGGTGCCGTACGTCCGCGCGCTCCTCATCCCCAATGTGTTCTTCGCGCTTGTGCCCGCGTCACTCTACCAGCTCTTCATGTGGGTAGGCGGAAAGCTGGCGGAGTGCGGCTCGCTCTCCTCGTGTGTACCCGTTGAGATCCTCTGGGGAATCAGGCTTGAGCCTGCGATCTCGCTCCTGGCGCTGCTTGCAGCAGTTGTGATTGTCGGCCGGTTCACCGAGTGGTGCGTCATGGAGTGCGGTGGGCAACTTGCAAGCCGACGCCTCTTAGGAAAGATGGTGCACGGAGTAGCACGGGTCCGCACGACCTTCTTCGACGAGTATCCAAGTGGGAAGATCATCAACCGACTGGTGAAAGACGCCGATCAGCTCCGGGCGATGGCGCCGATTCGGATCGGTGATTCCACGGCTTCCGTCGTTGAGCTTTCCGTTACCGCGGCAGTCATGGGGATCGCCAGCCCATGGGCGGCGGCTGTCGCGTTCCCGATGCTGCTTTTCTTCTTTTACGTGCAGCGAAATGTGGCTCCCATGCTGCAGCGCACGCTCATGCTGCGCTCCGCCCGCTTCGGAGAGGTGATTCACCGAGAGACGGATGTGATCGAGGGGGTTCGGACATTTGTGCTGTACGGGCAGCTCTCTGCGCTGATGGGAAGGCTCAGCGGCACTCTGTACCGCTTTATGCAGATGCACTTCCTGCGTGGAACAATCGAGGCATGGGGAAGATTTCTCTCGGACGTTGGGATCGCGTTGTACGGGACAGGAGTGTTGGTGGTGGTATGCCTCGGGCTCCACTACGGGACTCTGTCTCCTGTGATGGGCGTGGTCGTTGTCAGCGCCTCGTTTAGGCTCGGGTCGGTGTTTTCTTGGCTCACGTGGTCATTCGGGCTGATGTTTGAGACCGCCGGGCATGCCCAGCGAGTGTTCGACTACGTCGATCTTCCGAACGAAGAGTCAGAGGAAGGGCTAGTGCCAGCCATGCGGGAGGATGCTCCACGGCTGCCGGAAGGCGACTTGCGAGTTGAAGCCTACTCTATGAGCTACCGGCCCCAGACGCCGGTGATCTTCGAGCGTCTTTCGCTCTCAATCGAGCGATCGACAAAAGTGGGCCTGATTGGGCGGACGGGAGCGGGTAAGTCAAGCATCGTTCAGGCCCTGTTCCGCATGGTGTACGTGCGAGGGGGAGACATTAAAGTGGGCAAGGACTCGATACTTGCCATGCCGATAGAGCAGGCTCGGGCGCTGTTTGCTGTTGTTCCACAGGACCCATACCTGTTTGAGGGAACCGTGCGCTCGAATGTGGACCGTCTGGGAGATTTTTCAGACGAGCAGGTTGAGGCCGCCCTCAAGGCGGTGCAGCTTCCAATCGAGCTTTCGACTAAGCTGCTTGAAGGGGGAAGCAACCTTAGCCTCGGGCAGCGACAGCTCGTGTGCTTGGCGCGGGTCGTGCTGTCCAAGCGGCCGTTCGTAATCATGGATGAGCCGACCAGCGGAGTTGATGCGATAACCGATGCTATCATCCAAGGAGTGCTGCGGGAGGCACTCGGCGACCGGACGATTATCACAATCGCGCACAGGCTTGAGACCCTCGCCCGGATGGATCGAATTATTGAGCTTGAGCACGGGATGATTGTCCGCGACGGAACTCCGAGCGAGATCATGCGGGTCATTACTCCCGAGGAATTGGCCTAAAAATATCGTTAGCTACTAGCGGCTGCCTATCGGGACTGGAATGCCGTCGCCACGCTCAAACGCTTCCGCGATGCGCTCCTGATCCAGAAACTGGGCATCATGGCCGATTGTATTGATGAGCTGGACGAGCTCATCAGGAGTCGGCTCGGGCAGCACGAATCGCTCATCTGGCTCTATCGGCCGGTGCACCTCAAGAAAGAGTATCCCATCTCGCCAGCCTACTTTGATCGGCTTGTCGATAATCCGCACGCTGGTGCCCACGGGGATGATGTCGTACAGCTCTTCGATATCTTCTGGGTAGAGGCGGATGCAGCCGTGGCTGACGCGCATCCCGATGCCGTAGGAGCGACTCTCGTCGGTGCCATGAATGAGGTAGCTTTTGAGGCCAAGCCGGAGCGCGTGGCGCCCGAGCGGGTTATCTTCAGCGCCGCCGGGGATGAAAGGCGGCAGTGGATCGCCTTCTTCGAGATGCTCAGCGCGGATATTTGGAGTCGGTACCCATGCGGGGTCGATCACTTTTCCGGTTATGCGCGTGGTGCCAAGAGGCGTGCGCCAGTCCACATTGCCCACGCTAACAGGGTAGGTGAGCACAACGCCGGAGCGTGGCAAAAAGTAGTAGAGCCGCAGCTCGGCTAGGTTCAGCACTAACCCGGAGCGCGCACCCGGTGGCAGCACGTACCGAGCTGGTATCCGAACGGGAGCCCCAACAGGCGGAACCCAGCGATTTATGCCAGGGTTCGCTGCGAGTATCTGGTCGTGACCGATGTCGAAGGTACGGGCAATATCGAGCAGAGACTGACCGCGCCGGACTGGCGTCGTCCCGATGGCTCCGACGACGTCTTCACCCTCTGGCGGCAGTGGTAGCTGCTCCGAGCTGGCGACTCCTGGAAGAGTCGCCAGCCAGGCACACGCCGCGAGTATCGCGCGCCATATGGAGCGGCTTGCGCCTACTTGCGCATCGTGTGACGGAAGCCGCGGTTGAGGGCTTCCTCGGTGCTCAGTGAGCGGGCATCCGCTTCGCGAGCCTTGGCCATAGCCTGCTCGGAGAGGCGCTGGGCGTCGCGTGCTTCGGCCTGCACCTTCGCCAGCTCGGAATTTGAGGCGCAGCCAGCCGAAAAAATCGCGGCGAGGGTAGCGCACGAGAGGAAGAGGGGGCGATCAATTCTCATAGTTTCTCCTGTACCAATCTGGTGAAGCCGGCATCTTGCCAGGGAATACGCTCTAGACGTGTAAGGCTGCTCACATCGGGCACAGCACTCAATCTCGTGTGGCATTTTGCCGAAAGATCGGACAGTATGATCCCCATCACGGAGGCCTTCCATGAAGCACCTGCTTAACTGGGAACACTGGAGCAATGACGATCTTCGGGCGCTGCTCGATTTCGCTGCCTACATGAAAGGCCACAGGACCTATTACAACGGCGCGATGCTCGGTCGCAGCATCGCTATGATCTTCCAGAAGACATCGACGCGCACTCGCGTGTCTTTTGAGGCGGCGATGACAGAGATGGGCGGGCACGCCATCTACATCGACTGGGCAACATCGAATTTCGAGCTCACCGACATCGCGTTCGAGAGCAAGTACCTCTCGCGCAACGTCTCGCTGATCGTTGCCCGGATGAAGAAACACGAGGACCTAGCCCGTATTGCAGAGGGGTCAGAAGTCCCCGTCGTGAATGGCTGCTGCAACCTCTTTCATCCGTGCCAGAGCCTTGCGGATATGCTCACCATCCGCATGGATGCCGGCAAGATTGATGGCCTCACCCTTTGCTACGTCGGAGTACACAACAACGTCGTCAATTCGCTGATTGAGACAACCGCGGCGCTCGGTGTGAACCTGGTGTTGGTGACCCCGCTCGCTAACCAGGGAGCTGTGATGGAGTCTGTCACCAGCCGACCACGCTCTGGCGGCACTCTAACTTGGGAGAAGGACGTCCGGCACGCGGCTCGGCACGCTGACTACATATACACTGACACATGGGTAGACATGGAGTTCTTCAACGATCCTGCGTTTGCTCAGCAGAAAGCCGAGCGCATCGATCTCATGCTGCCGTACCAGCTTAACCATAAGCTGCTTGAGGGCTCGAAAGCGAAGGTGATGCACGACATGCCGATTCACGCTGGGTACGAGATCTCGCGTGAGCTCGTAAACGACCCGCGCTCGATTATTTTTCAGCAGGCTGAGAACCGTCTCGATGCGCAGAAGGCTATTATCGTAAAGCTGCTTGAGGGAGCTGCGTAGAGAGAGGTCTTGACGTAGCGGCAAAAGAGCTCAAGCCGCCGAGGGAATGGAAACCTTGTGAAAAGGTGCCTCTCGATCGATGCGGCTTGAGGCACTTTGGGGTCGCTAGAAGCGTGGGTCTTCTGTGGCGAGCTCCCAGTTCGGGGGGCTGTTCCCAACGAGCGCTACCTCTGCCTGTTCAAGGCGGTAGATCGCAGTTCCGCTTCTTCCACCGAAGATGTCCTCGATGTGGCAGTTGAGCGGCGTGGGGAACTTCTCGACCGGGAACTGCTTTGCAAGCTCTTCAGCAGAGCCGACAAAGAGCACCGGTCGCTCGACGGGGGATTCCTCAAAGAAGATCGGACTTTCGTCTGGCGAGCCTTCACGAAGGACCAGACGCTCGACCGGCACACTGAGGATCGCCTTGAGCCGATAAACCTTCTGCATAGAACCTCCTCTGCCCAATCGGGCGGCTTGAGAAATCCCAGAGTAGAATAGGGAGCGCCGTGGAATCAAATGTCGGGGGCCAAAAAGCTGTTGGAATTTGTATGGAATAGGCGCCCTGGAGCGGCTACCTGGGCGTATCTGCACGCTGATCATCCTCAGCCAACTGCTGTTGCGCAGGCGCGGGCGGCGAGCTCGATCGCCTTAAAGTCCCCTGATTTGACTGCCGCAGCTGGGATTAGGTTCCCGCCTAGCCCCACCGCGACCGCTCCAGCATCGAGATACTGCCGGGCGTTCTCAGCCGACACTCCGCCGGTTGGAATGATCTTGAGAAAGGGCAGGGGCGCCAGCACATCCTTGACGTATCGAGGTCCGCCCACTGAAGCGGGGAAGAGCTTTACGAAATCAGCTCCTAGCTCGTGCGCCTCAAGCAGCTCCGAAGGGGTGAGCGCTCCACAGGCGACCGGAATTGAGCGGCGTTTGCAGCACGCGATGACGTCTGGGCGAAGTGCGGGAGTAACCACAAACTGTGCCCCAGCCGCGATGGCATCTTCAGTGTCTTTGGCTGACAGGGCGGTGCCGATGCCAACGTGGACAGAGCTGCCAAGCTCGCTCCGTACCCGAGCGACTGCGTCGATAGCGCCTCGGCCTGTCAGGGTGAACTCAAGCACTGGGACACCGCCCCGCTGCAGTGCGCGCGCAACGTCGACGGCGCGGTCGTAGCTGTCGAGGCGCACTACGGCTACGATCTTGCTTGTGAGTATCGCGGTGTTGGTGTCCATAGAGCTTCCGTATCCTACCGTGAAATGTCGGTTGGGCGCTGCGCAAGCACGGCATTGAGTTCCCTGCGAGATGAGAGGACCCGGTCACCGTGCTGCGAGAGAGCGATAGAGGCGAGCGCGACCCCCCGTGCGAGACCCGCTTCGGCATCGCCGTCTAGTAGGCCATCGAGGGCACCAGCGGCGAAGGCGTCTCCACTCCCAACGCGGTCAATGATCGTCACTGGCACCGCGGGGAGAGAGGAAACCTTTCCTGCATGCAACATCCACGCCCCGGAATCGCCGCAGGTAAGGTAGATCGTTTCGGCGTCAGAGATCTCCGCTAAGCCTGCGAGCTGCTGGGCCGGCTCTCCGCGGCAGCTAAAGAGCAGCTCAGCGTCAGAGCGCTTGCAGAAGAGCACGTCAGCTTCTCGTATGAGCGGGCGGAGGGCATCTGCGGCCGACGCCGGACCCCAGAGTTTCGAGCGGAAGTTCACGTCGAAGCTAACAGTGACCCCAAGCTCCTTCGCCCGGCGAACGCTTTCCTGCGTAATTTCTCGGCACGAGAGACTGAGCGCCGGGGTTATCCCGGTCATGTGAAGAATCTTGGTGTTAAGCAGGGTCTCCCAAGCGACATGATCCACCGTCATGCGAGCAGCAGCGGATTCGGCCCGGTCGTAGATGACCTGTATCGATCGGGGAGCAGAGGCGTACTCAATGAAGTAGAGCCCCATCCGCTCGTTTGGCGCTCGACAGACGCCACTCACATCGACGCCGTCGGCCCTGAGGGTTCGGAGCACAATGTCCCCGAGGTGCTGCTCCGGAAGCCGCCCGAGCCACGCCACGCGGCGGCCGAGGCGAGAGAGGGCTAGCGTAACGTTTCCCTCGGCCCCGCCGATCTCTAGGTCGAGCGAGGAGCTGTCATCGAGACGTGCTCCTGTTGGAACGCTGAGCCGCAGCATGATCTCGCCTAAGCTCGTAAGATCGAAGCGGGGCAACGTTTTCTCCGGTCCTGTCATAGCGGGAGAGTACACCACAGGCTTCCGCGGCACTACCCCACCAGCTACGATGCCGGCAGAGAGATCTCTGTGCCGACCGGCGCTACCCGGTGTAGACTCCCAGCGGAGGCACCAGGTATGCGGATTCAGGTATCTTTGCTCGCGTTGATTTCGTTTGCCGCAGCTGTTTCAGCGGACCAGCCTGCTGTCACCGTAGCGGGCCTTTTTGACCTCTCCGGTGGGGCAGCTCTCTGGGGGAAGTCTGAGCGTAACGCCTTTGAACTTGCCGTGACGGACTTCAAGGCGCGCCACCCCGGCGTACAGGTCAACTCGCTTGTTGAGGATTCGCAGTATTCCAGCAAGCAAACCGCCTCCGCGCTCCAAAAGCTCATCTCAATCGACAAAGCCAAATACGTTGTTGGCACGACGTGGGAGACGACCGCCGTAATGATGCCGATATGCGAGTCACGGAAGGTGCTCTGTATTTCGCCCTCGTACCACGGGCGTGAGTATTACGCACGGCCGTGGCGGTACAATTTTACGGCTTGGTTCGAGGATGCAGGGTACATGAATGCGCTTGTCAGCCAGATAAACGCGCGAGGGTATAGGCGAGTGGTGGTGTTCTCAGCGATCTCAAGCTACTACGATCAATTAGTAGAGAGATTCCTTGCGCTTGCGAAAGAGAAGCCCTTGGTCGTAGAGCGCATGGTGCTTGAGGAGCGAGATTTCCGTAGCACTATCACCAAGACTCCGGGAAACCTCGATGCAATCGTCATGCTGCTAGACAATGCTGGCCAGATTCAAGCCTTTCTGAAGCAGTGGGCTGAGCTGCGCAGAGACAGGCCCGACATTTACAGCGATGACCTGATCGTCTACCTAGACCCTCCGGACGACCTAAGCCGTTACGGGTTCACGTTCTACTATTCATCGCCTGTGTTTGAGCCGGAACGGCTTGCTGAATTCTCGGAGCGTTACAGAAAAGCCTTCGGAGCAGCGCCTGGAGGGGCAAGTGCCGCAGTCGCCTACGACGAGACGACGCTCGTGCTGGAGTGTGCGCTGACTAACCCGGCTGTTGAGGCTGTGCGGAGTTGCGTCGCAAGCACAAAGGG
>CAZZJR010000014.1:25272-34459 GCA_964654585.1 uncultured Bdellovibrionales bacterium | reverse complement strand
TGAGGGCCTTTGCCTCAAGGTGGATCTCGCGCAGCCGCGCCATAGCCTCTTCCTTGCGACGGCGCGCAGCGCTTGACCACGGGGACACCGAAAGCTCTTCGCCAGGACGGGACTCCAGCGCGAGCAGCATGTTTTCTAGCAGCGTCATCTGGCGAAAGATGCCGAAGTTCTGGAACACCCGCCCGAGCCCCTTGCGCGCGCGCTCGTGTGGCGGAAGAGACTGAATCTCCTGGTCTTTGAGCGAGATGATGCCGGAGCGCTGCGTGACAAACCCGGAGATGCAGTTAAAGAGAGTAGTCTTGCCGCTGCCGTTTGGCCCGATAATTCCTACGGTCTCGCCAGCGTTCGCCGAGAGCGAGAGGCCGTTCAGCACAGTTGTTTCTTGAAACGCGACCTCAAGGGCCGAAATAGAGAGCATAGCTACACCTCACGCTGTTCAGGGAAGATGCTCTTGCGCTTCCACCACACGATAGCGAAGAGAATCAATGCATAGAGAAGCTGCCGCATCGGCCCAAGGGTTGCCGAGTCGAGATTGAGAAAGCGGAGCGGTTCGGGCAGGAGCACAAGAAAGGCTGTCGAGAGCATGACGCCGAAAAACGACCCGGGGCGCCCCACGATGACGATTGTAAGGAGGAAGACCATCTCGCTCAGTGAGAAGGAAGACGGGTCGATGTAGTTCAAGTAGTAGGCGAAGAAGCTTCCTGCCAGCCCGGCAGCGGAAGAAGAGAGAAGGAATGCGAGGTTTCGGATGCGGCGGGTGTTGGCCCCCAGTGCTGCTGCTGCCTGGTCGTACTCGGCTAAGGCACGGAGTGCACGGCCGAATGGCCCGCGACCGGCAAGGAAGAAGATGCCCTGAACAAGGACAACGAAGAGAAGGAGCAGGGCGAGGAAGTTCCGGTTGTCGTAAAAATCTACCCCCAGCAGCTCTGGCCGAGGAATCCCGGGAATACCGAGTACGCCATGGGTAAGCGAGCGCCAATTAATCAGGAGCGCCGAGATGACTGCGCCGAAGGCGAGAGTGCCTATTGCGAAGTAGTCGTTGGTGAGGCGTAGCGCAATTGAGCCTAAGGTGAGCGAGAAGACGCCGGCTATCAACACGCTTACGGCTACACACGGGAGAAAAGACCACCCGGCCTCGGTGGAAAGGAGCGCTGTGGCGTACGCACCAACTGCGTACGAGGCGACGTGAGCCAAATTGAAGAGCTGCCCCAGTCCGAAGGTCAGGTTAAGGCTCTGGGCGAGGATTAGGTAGATCCCAACGAGGATCGCCAGGTGCGTGGCATACTCAGACGAGAGGAGATCAAGAAGGCTCATCATGCGCGTCGCTCTCCAGCTCCGAAGAGCCCCTGCGGTTTACAGAGCAGGACGCAGAGAATAATGACGTAGGCGAACGCATCTTTGTAGCCAGCGGGGAGCGAGTACTCACCGAGGTCCAGTCCGACTGAGAGGTTCTCGACGAGCCCAAGGATGAAGGCCCCGGCAACAGTTCCCCAAATGTTTCCCAGCCCACCAAGAATCATCGCAGCGAAAGCTTTGAGTGAGTAGCTCCCGCCCATCGTCGGCTGCAAGTTGGTCTCGTATCCAACGAGCACGCCTGCGTACGCTGCGAGCAGCATGCTTACTGTGAAGACACCAAACACAACTGAAGCACGAGAGACGCCCAAGGCTTGGGCAGCTTGGGGATGCTCGGCGAGGGCGCGCACGGCGCGCCCAAGCGCGGTGGAGTGCACGGCGAAGCCGAGTAGCGAAAAGATGATCACGGCGCTGGCGACGATGATTACCTGTAGTGGCGTGATGAACACTCCTGCCAGTTCAAGGCTCTGCCCGGCATCCGAGAGTGGCAGAGCTCGCACGGAGACGCCGAACTGCATCGACACCAAAGCTTCAAGGATCGACCCGAGCGCGATCGTCGTTACTAGCGGAAGCAGCGAGTTGCCGCGGGCAAACGGAAGAATGAAGACCGAGAGCACGACCACCCCGAGAAAGGTCACGCACAGAGAGGCCAGGATCGAAGATTCTGCCACAGGGATCTGTTGCTGCACGGCGAAGAAGTAGAAGACGTAGGCGCCGGTCATCATGATGTGCCCGTGCGCGAAGTTTAGTATGCGCAAAACGCCATACGTGAGGGCTAATCCCGAGCTCGCAAGGGCATAAATGCTGCCCGTGATGAGGGCGTTTATGAGCAGTTGCGGCAAGATATCGAGCATCGGGGGAATCGTAAGCGAGTTGACGGGGTGTGTCACCTCCCCTAAGGTGTTATGTCACCAAGTCCGAACTCAGCAGGAAGCTGGCTTCGCCTTCAGGTGTGCTCGTTCGCTGACTGGTGCCGGCACCGCACCCGCCTTGAGATTCAAGCTGAAGTCCGGCCGCTCCGAGAGACAAGCAGACTATGGATTCGCTCCGAAGAACTCGATTGTGCCTGCTCTCGGCGATCATCTCCGCCGTTCTGGCGGCTGCCATTGGTGAGAGCCGTGAGTCGTTCGCTGCGCCGCCGGGGTACACCATCGGCGCGGTCCTGCCCCTCAGCGGCTCATCGTCGGAGTTTGGCCAGACTGCACGCGCAGCGATTGAGCTTGCCCTTGACCAGCTGCCACCTGAAGACCGGGGACGGATAAAAGTCATCTTCGAAGACGACGGGCTAATCAGCAGCCGCTCGGTGAGTGCAGGGAGAAAGCTCTTGGATATTGATCGAGTAGACGCTCTGATAACGTGGTCTTCAGGCACGGCCCTGTCTCTCGCTGGGATAAGTGAAGGCCGCAAGATTCCCCACATTGCTATCGCTTCTGACCCCGCTGTGTCTCGTGGCAGGCTCTTCACCTTCACCTACTGGGCGCTGCCCGAGGACGAAGCCGAACAGGTCTATGGCTATCTTGTGTCAAAAGGAAAGCGTCGCGTCGGGTTGCTGGCCGTGACGCACAACGGATTCTTGGCCATTCGTTCGGCTTTAGAGGGAATTATCGCGCAGCGAGGGGGCGTGTCGATCGTTGCGAGCGAGGAGGTTGCTGACTCTGTGCTCGATTTTCGCTCCGTGGTTGAGCGCATGAAGAGAAAGGGGGCGATCGATGCCTTCATTCCGATGTTCTTCCCGGGGCAGTTGTCGGTAGCGGTTCGCCAAGCTCGGGGACTTGGTGTTGAGGCCCAGATCGTCGGGTTTGAGACCTTTGACAACGAGCACGAGATTGCCTCTGCTAATGGCGCTCTCAGCAACGCGGTCTTCGCGACAGGCGCGGACCCCACCCCGGAATTTACCCGAGATTTTCAGGCGCGTTTCCCGGGACTTTCTCTGTACACTGGAAGCAACTGCTACGATGCACTCTTCCTGCTCGCGTTGGCGACCCGAAGCGGCAGCGAACCGGAGGCGGTTGCTAACTTCCTGAGGCAGCTCCGAGACTTCAGGGGAGCTTCGGGAGTCGTATCTGCAACAACGGACAATCGCTTTAAGCTCCCAACGGCGTTGAAGAGCATCGATTCCTCAGGTGAGTTCAAGACGCTGCCGGCTCTCTGATCGACACCGACCTGACGGGTATCATGCTGCTAGCCGGCTTCCCTAAGAGAATAGCTCGCTGTGTGGCATAAAGCGCTGGGCGCTGAGTCATTCGAAGTGCTCGATGAGGGGGCATATGTACGGAATGATCAATCAGGGGCTCCGCGACCTCGTTACTCATCACGTGGGGGAGGAGGGGTGGTATGCGGTGTGCATCGCTGCCGCCGTTGACCCAGAGGGTTTTGAGGCCCTTACGGAAGAGTATCATTCGGCGGGCAAACTAGAGAGCCTCTAAACACCGGCAAATTTAGCGGAACGACGTGGATCCAGTTTGACTAGGCGTGGGCAGAGTTCGTATCGTATTCCGCGATTAACGAGTGCTGAGGGTTCTTCGGCGCAGGGAGTACTTGAGATGCTTAAGCCTGAGAAAAAAGATCCTCATGACAAGCTTGGTACCTGGAAAGCGTTAGTACCCATTTCGAGAGAGCTTGTATACGAAGAGTGCGTAGTTGGGGAAGGTTCTGATCGGCAGCCTGTTGGAGCGGTTCAGGAGCAGGTCCCTTCCGAGCTTGCGGAGAAATTCACTGCGATTCTCTCGCCGCTGGAATCCCATTTTAAAGCTTGGATGCAGTCCGAAGTCGTAACACCGGAGCAACAGGAACTGCTCGCTCCGGTGCACAAACAACTTGGCTCTATCATGCAGGGCAGTGATGCGGTGCATCTCGTTCGGTACCTGATCGGTAAAAAGGATGTATGCTTTCCTGGTGCCCTGTTCGACGGCTCCCACTATGGGTCAAAGAGTGATGCTTTGCCCGGTGCCAGTAGTAAGCCTGGATTTTTTTCAGTTCTAGGTATTTTTCAAACGTCCGCTGCCAGTGCGTACGGCCAATTTATCTGCCAAGATGATGTATCCAACCAGGATCGGCAGCGAGTCATAAAGATGCTTGGTGGAAAGCCTCTTCTGAGAATTTTTGCTTCCTCTCTGGAAGCTCGGTTCAAGAGAGATAACCTGGCTGCAGAAATCCACGCGATGTCGCTTGCCTCAATAGACCCGTCAGAGGACTGGGTTACTTGGGAGGTCGCGGCAGTCAGCAGCCTCCGGATAGCCCGAACGGCAGAGGCTGATGTTCGTGATCAAATCCAGAAGGGCTTTTATAAGGCTATTGGCCACGGAGATAGTGTCGCTGAGTTTATCTTAGCTCAGTTTAATGACAGTTCCCTTGCAATGTCTCCCTTAGGTCCGGAGCATGAGATCTTGGTAAAGAGCGTCGCGTCCTTTGACAGCGAGAGTGAGAGTAGATTCTTGCTCGCTCTCCGGCTTGCGTGTGATCGAAATATACGGATGGTTGATCGGGAGATGTTAATTGACAAGATGAAAGGCACCCTTGGGAGGCTTCCGGCACTGTGTGCATTTATGGAGGGTGTCCGCAGCGCGAAAACCGAGAAGGAGCAGTTGGTGCTGATCAAATACGCGCAGGCCGTGCGAGGATTTGCATCGGGGTATTGGGGCTCGGGTGTCATGCCTGTCTTTGAACGGGCGTTACGAGTGGTAAGACGGAGCGGTCAGACCATACAGGAGGAACACCGATTTGCACCAAACGTCCCAGCTGGTACATTTGTGTTCCTCTATGCTTTTTGCGATGGCGACAAGCAACTGCTCTCACACGCCGATCAGGCCTACCAAATCGCCTCCCAAGAGAGCCCAGGATATCCAAACCTGTTACATCTTCGGTCGGAGTTGCATCGCGCCCTCGTGCGAGCCGCCCTAGTCCCCTCGTTAGCCCATAGTGTTTTGCTTGAAGAGTGGCGCAAAATTCCCTTCGGGGGGATGGAGAGTTGGTTTCGCCGTACGATCCATCATTGTAATTATCTCTGCAGTCTTCGCCACCCGGATTATCCCAGCAAAACCATGCGATTATTGGCCTACACAGGCTCCCCGCAACTCTGGATTTCGATGAATTTGGGAGATTCGCCCCTGGACATCTCGGAAAGCAAACTCCAGTCACTCGATCACTACAATCGAACGGGGCTCAAGAACGCAGTAGTCAAGGACACTGATATTGTCGCAGAGCTGTTCAAAAGATATCAGCTGCCAGAAACTATTTGGCGGGGCGTGTTAGCATCGTGGAACGATGTTGATCCCTTTATTTATATGTTGCAACCCTTTGCAGCCTATAACGACCCCCAGGAAATGCTGTCACTGGCGCAGTCCCTGGGTGATATGATGCCGCACCTCGACCCTCCTGATTATAGGCAGTTCTACAAGTGGAGGTATGATCGCGGAAATTCGTTTGTGAACAATCAAATTGGATTCCTGAATGAGGAGCAGCGAGAGGTGTGGACCAAGGATACGCTATCGCATCTTGCTGAGATCGGCTCGAAAGAAGCAAAGTTTGCTGTTTTGGTGACATCTCATCCTGAGGTCCTCGCTCGCATCGGAAAGTATCCCGTGGGCTGCGAGAGCTGTTCAGCTTATGATGCTGAGTGGCGCACGGCCCGTGGTCTTCTGTCGTATATTGGAGACGCGCACATTCGGGTTGCTATCGCGTTTAATTTGAGCCACATCAGGAAGTTCAATAACGAGGTGGCTGACCTATTCCTCAAGGCGTCCCAGCAATATGAAAAATCAGACAGCCACTTCATGAACGTTTTTAACGGCAAAATACGAGAGCTTCTTGAGCTGAGCTGTGCCCGTACGATAATCAAGCTAGCTCAGGACCTTGACATGAAACCTGTTGTGGCACTCCAGCCGACATTCAGAGCTGGAAAACCCGGCCACAAGTTTGAGATGCCAACTCAAGTGATCAGAAAATCGATTGAAGCAACGGTTGCAACGCCGATGAGAGCTCGTTTAGCGGTCAGATGCTTGAGGTCCGAAACCACGGACAGCATTCAAATAATGCGGGTCAAAATGCCACAAAGTCGAAGTCCGTTTGGGCAACTGGAGAACATGGACTACCGCGCCTGGTTGGCCCAGAACCGGTCGGCCTATCACATGGCTTTACAGGTGCTGCAGGATTGAGGTCGCGGAGTCTTCTTCTGCCGTTCCGCTCTCTCAGGAGAACGTCTGAATGGCGCCCAAGGACAGAGCTCAGACCTGCAGATTCACGACCGTGTTCGAGGATTGATAAGTAATTCGACACCATTTTTGTAAGCAGTTGAATCGAGGTGGTTGACCGATGATTATTCTACCGGGATTGGTCGAGAGAGGATTAAAATGCGAGGCCCGCACATCCAGGTAGGGTTTCAGCGATCCAATCAAAGCTGAAGATGTGCTGCTAAGTGATAAAAAGCATTTCAGATACACGTTGCTCGTTCCGTGATTAAGGAGCCGGATTTTGGAATCATCAGGAGGGGTTCGAAAGAGTCCTGCGAGGGAAGTTCGTCGATAGCCTGTGTTGTGTCGATGAATTTAGCAATCGGTGGCGGCGCCTGAAAGTCTTGGAGACCTCGAGCCTTCATGTAGTCTTTGAATGAGTGCACGGCTTGAATGAAGGCGATGATGCAGATCTGTGCTTTGCGCTTGGGGCACTCAAGAGGGTCAATCTCGTAGAGTCTTTAGTAAGCTGGCGCCCCTGCTACTGCTGCGGAAGTAGCTTCGGTGCTTGCTCCGGGCGCAGGCGACCCGAAGCGGCAGCGAACCGGAGGCGGTTGCTAACTTCCTGAGGCAGCTCCGAGACTTCAGGGGAGCTTCGGGAGTCGTATCTGCAACAACGGACAATCGCTTTAAGCTCCCGACGGCGTTGAAGAGCATCGATTCCTCAGGTGAGGTCAAGACGCTGCCGGCTCTCTGAAAGACACCGACCTGACGAGGATCATGCTGCCAACCGGCTACCCCAACAGCGAGGCTCTCTCTGTGGCATAAACTGGCCGGCGCTGATTTACTTGCTGAGATCGATGGAGGGCGTATGTACGGAATGATTAACCAGGGGATGCGAGACCTCGTTACTCATCATGCGGGCGAAGCGGCGTGGTATGCGGTGTGCATCGCTGCTGCCGTTGACCCAGAGGGTTTTGAAGCCCTTACGCCCTATCCGGATGATGTGACCTACCGCCTCGTCACTGCTTCCGCTGAGCACCTTGGGCTTACCACCGAGGAGATTCTGCGCAGATTCGGGCATCATTGGGTCTCCTACACTGCTGATCACGGGTACGGAGAGGTGATGAAGATGTTCGGAAAAGACTTCCGCGCATGTATTTCAAACCTTAATCGCATGCATGGTCACATGGGGGCGCTTATGCCTGAGCTCAAGCCTCCTCGCTTCACGGTTCTTGAGACCTCGCCATCTTCGATAGCCGTGGACTACTACAGCTCTCGCCAGGGATTAGTCCCGATGGTAGTTGGGCTACTCGAGGGTCTCGCAGAGAAATTTGGCGAGCGGATTTCGATCGAGGTGCGGCCGAAGGGAGAGTCGGGAAACTGTGACCGCTTCCTGATTTCGTTTGAGTAAGTATGGAGAGAGTTCTGCCACAAGCAACATTCGACCGGCTCTTTCCCTTCTCATTGGTCGTCGACAGAGCGGGGCGAATTCTGCAGGTTGGACGCTCCTTGCAAAAAGTTAGCTTTGCCGAACTTGAGGGACGAGACTTCGATGGGACCTTCAAGATTGAGCAGCCTCCAGTCGGGCTGTCTTCCTTCGATCCAGCCAGCTTGACAGACGAATTCGTAAGGCTCTCGTTGGTCGAGCGCAAGCGGTTCCTCCTCCGCGGACAAGTGGCTCCGGTCGGAGCCGATGGAACGCAGTACATTTTCTCGCTTGCTCCGGATATCTCCCGAATGAGCAGCCTGGAAGAATTTGGCTTGGACTTCACCGACTTTTCGATCGCCGAGCCGATCGTTGACCACATGATTCTCTCAAACCTCTTTCGCCAGACCCGCGAGAGTGTTGAGGTATTGTACGCGAAGTTAGCTTGGCGCGATGCTGGCACCCAGCTCTTACACACACTAGCGGCCGAACTATTCGGACTCTCCGATGAGCGTGATGTCTATCGAGTAACCATCGAGCATGTGTGCACCATTCTTAAATGGGAGTTCGGGCACGTCTTTGTGCCTCAAGGCGACCGAGAAGCCCTTGCATCGGCAAAGATTTTTCGACTGCCAGAGGATGCAAGGTACTCAGCACTGATTGAGAGAACGAGGCGTATAATCGTCCCTATGGGGGTAGGTTTAGTGGGGCGCGCCGCGGAAACGAAAGAGGTTCTGTGGGTTCAGGATGTAACAGACGATGTGGGGTTCGCAAGACGGGAAGAGCTGTTGTCTTTTCAGCGATTGACATCTGCGACTGTGCCGGTGGTTTGCAGTGGCAGGACAGTGGCAGTGATGGAATTTTTAACAGAGAGAATCTTTAGCAACATTGAGAACTCAAAGCAGCTCTTGGGGCTTATACGCAGCCAGGTAGAGCAACAGGTGACTCGGATTCAGTCGATCCGCCGTGAGCGAGAGCAACAAGCAATGCTAGTTGCCTCGTCGAAGATGGCAACTCTCGGGGAGCTCGCTGCCGGGGTGGCCCATGAGATAAACAATCCAGTATCGGCTATCTCCATAACCGCAGAGCTGCTAAGCCGGATGGCAAGCACTGGCTCAGTAAACCCCGAAATCCTCGCAATACAAGTTTCCAGAATTCAGAAGTGCCTCAATCACATTACCACCATCGTGGGCGACCTGCAGTCGTTCTCGCGTGATTCCTCGCGTGATCCGGTGAC
>CAZZJR010000014.1:0-25172 GCA_964654585.1 uncultured Bdellovibrionales bacterium | reverse complement strand
AGGCTCTTGCCCTGAAAACTCCGGAAGTTTCCCTCCCCGTTTCGGCGCGACTGTCGGAAATAGAAGAGCAGGGTGGTTGAGTCCGCCATGCCGTGCTTGAGAAGCTGTTTCTCAAGGCCGAAGAGGAAGCTGGTTCCGATGAGCAGGATCTTCCGCGGCTTGCGGAGGGTGGGTGTAGGATGCTCTGTCAGGTACGGCGCCGGTCGGTACAGCTTCTGGGGCTGAAGAAGGTTCGCAATCTCGATCAGGTCGAGCTCGGTTCTTCTCGGTGGCATCTCAAGTCGGTACTGCTCGCACAGGGGTGCAGGTATCTGCTCGTTCCACCCACGCGAGAGTTCGGCAGCCACTTCGCGCACCGCGAGGCACGAACCGACGTCGTTCCAGTGAGAGCCTGTCGGCTCAAAGAAACGGAACGGAAATGCGCTCTGTTTCGATTTAAGAAGCTGAAAGGCGTCAATCACGCGTGGCTGAGAGGCAGCAATAGCCTTCTGCGCTGCCTCGTACGAGCTTTCCCGTGGCTGCACAGCGATGTACTGCGAGGGCAGCAGCTCCGGGTACAACGCCAGGAGATTCGGGTTAATTACGGCTACGAGCGGTATGCCACGCGGTCCAAGGAAGTCCTGAAGAGCCCTGAGATCGCTGAACGCCCTCTTGATGACGCGACGGGGCGCAGGCTGTATGCGGTTAATAGAGCGCAGGTACATCGGCTGCCACAGGTATCCCTCGTTTCCGCCCTGAACTGAGGTTCGGTAGTCGAGCGAAACCTCGTCAAAGAGCGAGTACGTGAGCTGATTCGCTGCCCGGACGCTCCACGCCCAGAGTGGGTGCGAGCGAGTAGCCCACTGGTCCGTTTTCGACTGTACAGCGCCCTTGAGGAATCCCTTCAGTGACCAATGAGGAAGCTTGTAGCTTGTCTCGACGCCATGAAGAGCCGTTCGGGGGATGGGGATTACGAGACTCGTGAGTGGAGCGAGGCACACTAGAGCGATTGCTGTGATGATGAGGGACTGTAGGGTTTTCGTACTTCGCATCCTCACCCCCTGCCTAGAACTGAAAGTAAATAAACGGAGAGTACTGGCCGGCTTCGAGGGCGAGGATACTCAAGAGAAAGAGCACCAGAGCCACGGTGTATAGAGCCGGGACACGTTTAAAGAGAGGGGCTGGCTGAGCTTCCTTGCGCTTGAGCGCTTCGAGCAGCGGCTCGATGAGGGCGCACCAGCATATGGCAATTACGAGTACCGCGATCCCGAAATCACTGATAATCGTCGCCCGAGCGAAGACCTCAGTGGCTTTGGGCTCTGGGCCAACACCGAACAGCCGCGCCCAGCGCGCAACGGCCTCGGTGAGAGTCTCCGATCGGAACAGTACCCACCCCAACATGACAGCGAAGAAAGTCATGCCCCGGCGCAGGAGAGCCGGCAGCCTAAAGAAGAGCGGCGCTGCCCCTGAGCGCTCGAAGGCGAGGAACGCTCCGTGAAATGCGCCCCAGCAGATGAATGTCCAGTTTGCTCCGTGCCAGAGCCCCGAGAGCAAGAAAACGATCCAGAGGTTTGCGGCCTGGCGCACAGGACCAACTCGGTTTCCCCCGAGCGGGATGTAGAGGTAGTCGCGCATCCAGCGGGAAAGGGACATGTGCCAGCGCCGCCAGAAATCCGTGACCGATTCTGAAACGTACGGGCGATTGAAGTTCTCGGGAAAGCGGAAGCCGACGAGGAGCGCAAGACCTACGGCCATCGAAGAGTATCCGGCAAAGTCGAAGTAGATCTGGAAGGTGTACGCGAGAGTGCCGAGCCAGTTGTAGGCAGTAGAGAGGCTTTCAGGACTGATCTTGAAGACGTGGTCGGCGACTGTTCCGAGCGGGTCTGCAATCAGGAGCTTCGAGGCTAGGCCGAGCGTGAATCTCCACACCCCTTCCGCAACTCCATCGAAGGAGACTTGGCGGTGGCGTATTTGCTGGTCGATCTCGTGGTATCGAACGATTGGTCCGGCGATAAGCTGTGGAAAGAAGGTGATGTACAGCATGTACTCCGCGAAGCTCGAAGTCGGCTCGGACTTGCGCCGGAAGACATCGACCACGTAGCTAATTTTGTGGAAGGTGAAAAACGAGATGCCGATCGGCAGTACGACCTTCGTCCAGTGGGGCGCACTTAGGCCAAGAGCAAGCGCCAGGGCAGTGAGCTGCTCGACGAAGAAGTTTGAGTACTTACAGTACAGCAGCAGCCCAACATTGAGCACCGTTGAGAGCACGAGGAGGGTCTTGCGGCTGGAGAGGGTTGCTTCGGCCGCCAGGCGCCGCACGATGAGATAGTCAACGAGGCAGGAAGCCAGAAAGATGAGCAGGAAGTTCGGCGCGCCCCAGGCGTAGAAGATGATGCTCGCGGCCGCCGTGTACACGTTTCGCCTGCGCGTCGGCATGACGAAGTAGCCAGCTAGAAACAGCGGGAGAAAGTAAAAAATGAAGAGGGCTGAGCTGAAGACCATGACGAGCTGCGCGCCAAGAGTACCCGCAGTGGCGTGCTAGGGCAAATAGGTTACGAGGCCGTGCCCGCCCCTGGAAGCTCCACGTTGGGGCTAAGACAGGCGTACGCGGTGAGAATCCACAGCCCGAGGACTGCAGCCATCTCTGTATCAAGCATGATGAAGAATGACATTGTGATGGTGAGGATGAGCGTCAGGCCGTGGAAGACGATACCGGAGGAGGGATTGCCGTGCCAGGTTACGCATAAGAGCATGAGCAAGTTTGGCAGCAGGTACGCCAAGTGGTGGAACCAGGAGAATGGAGCGATGAGGTACGTGCACGGGAGCATAATGAGCACCGCTTTATCCAGGGAATTTGGATCTTTTCGGGTAAGAAACGACACAAGGAAGGTTAGTGACACAAGCGCTCCAGCTGACACCGTTGCGAGCATTGCCCCGAGCGAAGCATCAACTTTTATTGGGTGAGACCACTCGCCCTCTGTGAAGAGCCTGGAGAAGAAGCCGTTGAGGCTCTGATTCCCTATCGTGGAGGGCTCAAAGAGCCCCTCGGGCACCTGTAAGTACGAGCCCGACGGCGCCACCGTGAATAACCACTCCTCCCATAATCCCTCGGGGAGAGCGAGCGCGGAGAGAAGAACTGCCAGGAGCAAAAACGCAATGGTGATTATCATAATCTGTCTCCGTCCCGACAGGAGCAGCATCGGCAGCAGCACCGCAGGGTACGTCTTGAGGATGATGCTCGCAGCTAGGAAGAGGCCCGATGAGTAGTTGTGTCCCGCTCTCGCCCTGTCCCAGAAGAGGACCAGGCAAGAGAGCACGATTAGGTTCACTTGCCCGTGCCGTACCGTCTGCGCCGTTGGACCAAAAAGTATCACCACGCCGAGGCAAAGTAGTATCATCAACATGCTGCGTTTCGTATCTAGGCGACAGAGGCGCAGCGGCATAAGCCATGCTAACGCCGCAACGAGAGCGACGTTTATTAGGAGGAAGGAGGTCTTCGCTTGCTCGAAGGTCAGCAGCGAAAATGGGTAAAACAGGAACAGGCTGGGGGGCGAGTACAGGAACGGGAAAGTTCTCTTAACCTCTCCCTCAAGCACCTTGGAGAGCTCGGAGAAGTGATACGGAGAGACTCCCTTCGTAAAGACCTGAATGCTAGCGCCGTAGAAGGACGGGAAGTCCATGTTGTTCGGTCCCTCGCCGCCACTTAACTGAAACACGAAGCGCAGGAAAAAGATCGCAAACGCGACAGCTAAGACAGTCCAAGACCAACGCGCGCTAAATCCAAAAGCGGGGGGTTGCGACGCAGGCAGCTTGGCAGTCGATTGAGCCACTGCAGGTCGGAGCGTTTTCTTTCTCTTCTTGGCCATAGGCGCGGGTAGAGGTCTGTGAGGGAGTTCGGGAGATGCTACTGAGGTCGGAGTAAAGAGGCAACATAGCGGCAAGTGGTGCTCGGGTGCGCATAATCACCGTAGCAGCAACGACCCGTGCCCCGACTGAGACCTTAAAAGGTTGTAGCTAGAGGTTCCCGACATGCTTTGAAGCCTTCGTCTCCAGCTCCGCATGCGGCTCTTCCTCTACGTACAAACCGCGAATGAGGCCCAAATCGGACGGATTGACGTACAGCTTGTGGGTGCTGAGGTAAGGCGTCACTTCAAGGCTCGACACGTACGGTTCGAGATGTCGGTGCAGCTCCTGGGTAAAAGCCGAGAGGGCTCCCGGGTGAGCGAGCTTCACGCCGAGGATGTAGTCGTAGTGGCCCGTGAGGTGTAAGACCGAGCGCAGCGCCGGATGCTTCGATGAGAATAGGCGGATCTTCTGCCGTAGCTCAACACACGGTCGAGATGCGGTAATCCGGAGCGCGTACTGTGTAAGGCCGTCACGGTAGATGGGAATCGAGTAGCCGATAGCCAAAAGAATGCCGCGCTGCTGGAGAGAGTTGATACGGTAATCGATGGTGCTCTGTCCGACGCCACATTGGTGACTTAGCTCACGCCGCGAGGCGCAGGTACCTGAGCCGAGCAGGACAAGAATCTGCTCGTCTAGCTCATCAAATTTTTTAGCGGTAGTGGCCGAGGAGTAGCTGACACTGTTGTTGCCAGTAGCTGTCGAACGGTTTTTTGGGTACGAGACGGTTACTTCAACGACAGCAGCCACACTTTTTCGGAATGAGACGTTCGGAACTTTTCGACAGATATCCTCGAAGAACTTCGGAACGCCTGCGTGGGTGCGGGTGAGAAACATCGCTGAGAGGTGGTGGTCCCCGGCTACCTCGCCTACTAATGTCGTCGAGGGGGCCTCAACGAGTGCCTTAGTGAGCAACGAGAGAGCCTCCTGTCCCGGTGTCTGGAGAGCAATTTCTACGTGATGCTCCATCAGTCCTAGCGAAAACGGGTTAACGAAGGGCCGAAGCCGAATCGTCCCCTCGCTCAGCAGGTTTTTGAGAGTGTGTCGGACGACGTGCTCCTTGAGCCCAGTTTCTTCGCTCACTTGAGCAACGCTCATCGAGGCGTCGAACGCCATGCAGGAGATGATATCCAGCTCTTTTTCGTTTAAGGACATCGTGCAGTCTCGCTCGTAATGCTTCTCGAATGTACTCGACCAGCAGCCGGGCAGTAAAGCGGATACGGCCTGACTTGCTGCTGAGCGTATGCTAAAAGGACTCAGTATGGGGCTTGAAGCATCTCAAATAGAACAGCTTAATACAGATAACGCGCTAACGGCACACAGAGTGTCTGCGAAAATAGACCGAGGCTTGGTCGAGAGCAACTTGCGTCTTACGACGGCCCTTTTTCCGGAAGAGTCGACAGCAGCTGATGGTCTTGGACGGGCTTACGAAGCCCTCATGAATGGCTCTGGGAGATTTGAAGACTACGATCTGCTTGAGTACTTCGTTTACACAACAGGCGAGGGCAAAGAGAAGAGGGTCGTAGGTGGAAGCGGATTCTACCGGCTGATTGCGGGTAGCTCGGAAAGCGAAGAGGTACTTGAGAAGCTTCGTAGCAACCCTCCACGATCGGTATCTTTCCTTCGCAATCAAAACTGTAAAACGAGAGATTTCCTCTGGGGGGGAAGGCTCGGAATCGAGCTGGACAGTGCTCGCTCGCCAAGTGTCATGCCGTATATCTTGCGGCACATCCTCTCAACTGCTGCTGACATCATTCAATGGCACACGCTCGCTCCCGCGCTGCTGGCATTTACGCGTCGCGAGAATAACCAGCGGGTACAGAAATTTTACTCTCAGCTCGGCTTTGAGAAGACCGGGGGAACGCTACATTTCAAGGGGGAGCCACAGGACGTCTTTGTGCTAGCTCTAAATGGCAAAGCAGAGATCCACCAGCGGCTATCTCGTTTGGTGCAAGTTGACAGGCGTCGAACATCACGGCCGCCCCGGGCTGCTTAAGAACGGGCGACGATCGTCGAAACAGCCCCGCTGCCATCCCACATTTCGCACTCAACCTCCATGAAACGAGGGGGCGTTGCTTCAAACTCCAAGGAGAGGTTCCACTGTCCAGAGCTGCGTGTGACGACACAGCGGCATTTTGGCCATGATTCCCACGACTCGTACGTTTGCTCTCCGTCGTCTAGAAGCAAGTGGCAAGAAGCCGACTCGTCAGCGAAGCCGAGTATCCGGTAGCGATGAGGAGCTGCATCGAGCCCGCCAGGAGCGGTTGGCAGCTCTGCTGACATCGGTAGGAGAGTCCCGAGCCTCACAAACAGCGGTATCTCATCCAAACCAGCTTCCACCACAAGTTCGCTGCCTCGCATGACTTCTCTGCCAACGAGCCCGTTGGGACCAGCGTCCGCTCGCAGCCAGGTCCCAGCGGGTAACCAAACGTGACGCTGTGTCGCGCCTGGTTCGACGACCGGTGCGATGAGCAAACTCGGACCGCACATGTACTGGGTATTGCAGGCGCGCTGAAGCCCCTGCGCACCCTCCTGGAACATCCCACGGATGAAGGGTTGATGGGTGAGCGCGCAGCGCACGAATTCCCCGTAGATGTATGGCATGAGTGACTGGCGGAGCAAGAGCGCGTCTCGGCACAGGGAGAGGGTCTCGGAATCGAAAGCCCACGGCTCCTGCGAGCGGGCCCACATAGCAGCGTGGTTTCGGCAGAAAGGAGAGAAGACGCTGAGCTGCGTCCAGCGTACGAGTAGGTCGGGTGAGCAGTCGCCGCCGAAGCCTCCCGTGTCCGCTCCGCAGAACATAAATCCCGCCATGTTGAGCGAGATGAGCTGCTGCACATTGAGCTGCAGATGCTCCCACCACGAGTGATTGTCCCCGGTCCAGATGGCGGCGTAGCGGTGCATGCCGGGGTAGCTGCTGCGGGAGAGCACAAACTGCCTCCTCTCCGGCTCCGCTTGCTGCAGGGCCTCGGCAGTTGCCTGAGTCATGAGTGTGCCAAAGAGGTTGTGCACCGCCCGGTTCGGTTGTCGCCCGAGCTCTGTCTCGTGGAAAAACTCATCGAAGTAGCTGCGCCGTTGCCCCAAGTTTGGAGAGAAGATGCGATTGCTGAGCGCTTCACTGCAATCGCCCCTGTCGGCAAGAGCCTTTACAGTCGTAGCGAACTCCTGCACAGCTGCGGGAGTGTAGAAGACCGATGGCTCGTTCATGTCGTTCCAGAAGCCTGCGATCCCAAGGGCTTTTAGCTTGAGGTATTGAGAGCCCCACCACGAGCGCACATCCTCGCGAAAAAAATCCGGGAAGACCGCTGGCCCTGGCCAGACGGCGCCAACGAACGGCTCTTCCCCACCGGCTGTTGTGCAGAAGAAACCTCGCTTCGCCCCGTCGTCGAAGAGGGGAAAGCCTTGCTCCGCTTTTACCCCTGGGTCGAGGATCGAGATGAGCCGAATTCCGTCTTCTCGCAAGTCAGCAGCGAGCTTCGGCAGGTCGGGGAACCTGCTCTTGTCAACGGTAAAGACGCGGTACCCATCCATGTAGTCGATATCGAGGTGGATCGCGCTGAGAGGAATCCCGTTACGCTGGGCCTGGGCTGCGATGTCACGCACAGTCGCGTCATTCGGGTAGCTCCAGCGGCTCTGGTGAAAGCCGAAAGCCCAGCGCGGCGGAATGTAGGGTGTGCCGACGAGCTTGAGGTAGCGTTCGATGATATCAGCAGCGGTCGAGCCTTCGATGAGGGCGAGGCACCAACCCTGTTCCTGGACCTGGATCTTAAGTTCGTCACGCTTCGAGCAGCCGGCGTCGACAACAACTTCGCCGGGCGAATCAACGAAGATGCCGACGGGCTTCTCGCGCAGGATGACATGAAACGAGTGGGCTCCGTACAACGAGCGCGCCGCGGGGGTGTGGACCGGATTGTCAGACGAGAAGAGGCTAAAAATGTTACCCCGGCAGTTGAGGGGACCGACGTGCAGCCCGAGCCCAACGACTGCATCTTCTCGACCCAGGGGAACCGAGATTGTCGCGGCCCCCGGCCCCGGTCGGTGCTCTTCCACACGACACCACTCCGGGAGCTTCGTTGTGCGCCAGTTCCATGTCGACGGCCTGGTCGCAAAAGCGCCTGTCTCAAGCGGGGTGCCGAATGAGTAGACGGTCACGGAAGAGAGCGGGGATGCAGATTGGGGCATACGACCTCCAGATGTGCCACCTCCTGGGTACCGTGAGCTGGCATCAGTAATCAAGGGTATCCGTACACCTTTCTGAATCCTGCGAAAAACAGCACAGGGGATGAGGACTGCTGGTACTGACGGAACCTGTGAGTGAGTCGTCGGGTTATCTCTCGCCCGGCTTTGCGGTCGCCCTGTGTGAAAGCCGGCTCCTGATCATCCTCGACTTTCCAACGTGCTCGGCGCTGGGAACGGCAACGGCAGCGGCTCCGGTCCCGGCGCCCGTTGAGGAGAAAGAACGCCTCAACCAGTTCCCGACCGAGCTGTGGTTTTATGCAGTGGGGTGGAGCTCCCAACCTTTAGTTGCATTTACGCGGTTTTAGCACCCCGGGCCTAGAAGCCTCACTCTCAGGTCAATTCGCCCGCACCAGCGCGAGCGCGTTGGTGGCCCGGAGCCGGCTGCTCAACTCGCGAGCGAGTTCTCGCAGGATCCGCACACCGCACTCCGGTGATTTGAGGATAAAGCTCTGCAAGTAGAGAGCGCTGACTTTAAGCAAGGTACCGTCCACGGCGCAGCGCACAGTCGCGGAGCGCGCCTCATGGCTTAGCCACGACATCTCGCCGAAGTGACTGCCTTTCGAGAGCTTAGCAACCACAGTGCCGTCTACGACGACATCGAATGTTCCCTCGAGGATGATGTAGATATTCTGCTCAACTGACCCTTGCGCGAATAGCACGTCGCCAGTTTTGGACGGAACGAGCTCCGACTGTCCTACGATCTCTATGATGTCGCTTGAGGCGAGTGGCTTAAAGAGGAACATCTCCTGCAGCAGTTCAGTCTTCAGCACGACCTGTTCAGAGCGCACAAGCTCCTCCGCACTTTCTTGTGGTTCGGCAGCTGGCACGACGACAATAGCCGTTGCGTCGTCGCCGCCTCTACGATCGGCGGCTGTTTTGATGATTGCTTGGGCCGAAGAGCCGCCGCCTGGACCGGCGATGATCTGCCGCAGATCCTCCTTTGGAAGGGCTTGTGTGACTCCGTCGGTGACCAACAAAAATCGGTCTCCTGGGAGCACGTCGAGCGAAAGGCAATCCGGCGTGATGGCCTCAAGCAAGCCAACAGCTTTCGAGAGCGCCCGCGCGTAGGGCAGCGATGCTGCCTTCTGTTCCGTTAAGAGCCCCCGGTCAATCAGCTCCTGCGCCAGCTTGTGGTCTTTCGTGAGCTGGATCAGCTCACCGTTGCGGCAGACGTACACCCTGCTGCTGCCGGCGTGAGAAACCACTCCGCGGCCACCCGCGATAACGAGCATCGCGATAGTAGTCCCCATCCCGGATACGCTTTGGTCTGCCTTCGAGCGGCGGTACACACGCTCGTTTGCCGCGAGCACCGCGGCGGTGCAGAGCTCCGAGAGAGGCTCGATCGGCGAACCAGCTACTTTTGCCGCCTCGATAATTGCGCGGTGTTTTTGGAGGTGCTCCAGGGCGGCAGCGCACGCTGTCTGGGCAGCGATATCCCCACCACGATGGCCACCGATCCCATCGCAAACGACGTATATGCCGAGGGAGTCGTCGATAACGAGGGCATCTTCATTAGTGCGATGGGATTGACCGGAGACCGTGGCAGAGGTGTGAGCACATTTCATCGCGGCACCAGCGATTGGTTGAATACGGTTGTCGACGGAGGCGTGACCTTCCAGATGCTAGGAAAAGAGGGCTTTTTGCGAAAGGTGTCTATTCCATTGGTCAAGTGACTACGTATGAGTCAGCCTGCCCGTGAGCAGGTCAGCAAAAACTAGCCTCCATGTCGTGCGAGTACCACGGTTCCGTTCCGAAGCCCTCCGCTTTGTGTTGGGAGGCAGGCAGAGGCAGAGAAGCTGGTAGCCTCAAGAGGTAATGTAAGAGGAGATAGCCGGGGGCGAGGTAGGTCTCCTCAGCGTTGATGACTATGATTCTCCGAGGTGTCGCCGCTTTCGGAAGGTATCTAGTGTCTGCAACCCTCGTCGTTGCATAGTACCCGTTACGAGGCCTGATGCGCATGAGCGTAAAAACCATGACCTTGTCACTGCTTTGGCTTGTGACGGCGATTAACCTGTGGATCTTTGTTGGGCGCTGGGACGAGCCCCCCGCAGCTCCGTTGCCGTTGCTTGCATCTGCTGAGGCCCTCGCGTCTCTCGCCGCGGGGTTTGGAGCTGCATCGGTCGCCGTGTTGGTTGCCCGACTCTCGCTGGCCAAGCGATGGGCGGCCTCGTTGCTCGTGGTAGCTCTGTCATCGTGTTGGGCAGCTCTGCTCTTCGGTGTGCCTGAATTTAGCGCCTACTTTGCGCCGAGGTTTGCTTGGGCCCTTTCTGGCGCGATTGTGGCGGTTGGTTGTTTCTCGATACCTGAGCGTCGGGGCGACGAGGAGGAGCACCACGTCAGTGTTGGCAGCTTTCTCGGCTTTTTCCTCTGCGTAGCGAATTTTTTCCTGCTTCTCGCCCCAGCAAGCTCGTACCTCCCATCAATCGTGCAAGACTCGCTGCCTCTTGAGCAAACTCGGGCGGGGTTCTTTTTCGGCTCAGTGCACTCGGACCTCAGCCCAGTCTCGATGGTGCTGCGGGCATTCATAAACTGGCTCTTCGGGGCCCCGAGCATCAACGCCACAGCGCTGAGCTCGATCCTGTACGTTTCGATCGGGATCGCTCTCGGTGCAGTGGCTGTTCAGCGTGCCTTCGGTCAGGTGTGGGGCTGGGCGCTCGTCGCAATCTGCTGTACCGACAAATGGCTTTTCAATGCAGGCGTGTCCTCTGCAGTGCTCGGACAGCCAGTGCTCTCGGTTGGGCTGGTGATGTTCCTCTGCTCGTGGGCGCTGTACCGAAAGAGCGGATCACTCACGTGGAAAGAGGCTATTTTGCTCGGTGGGTTCAACTGCTTCGGGGTAGTGTACAGCCTCTACTCGTACTCCGCCGCCCGGATGACGTGGCTCGTCGGCAGTGGCTTGGCCGCCCTGATCTTGGTGGCGCGCCGCGCTGTATGGTGCAACTGGGACGGGGTACGAAAAATCCTTGCGGCCATGCTGCCCGCGGTCTTGGCCGTTCTCTTCGTTTGGAGCGTTTTCTTTGGTCGTAACACGGAGCGATTCTTCGGGCAGCTCCTCATCTCTCCGAAGCCCGATTTTCGAATCAAAGATGTAGCCAGTTACCCAGAGAAGCTCATTCCGTTCCACGATCCGGACGTGCCGATCTGGTGGGGAAGCGCCCAGTCTGCCACCAGGAATATTGTCCTTCACTGGAAGCGCACTCCGGCTGAGGTGCTTGAGAAACTCGACTGGTTCTTCGACGAGATCGGCAAGGCGTTCCTGCCGCCGACATACCTTGTATTTTTGGCTGTCCTGGGGTTTGTGGTCGGCTCCCTGGTAGGCAGCCCAACGAGAAGGAAGTTCGTTGCAGTAGTCGCAGCCCTCGCTGTGGTCTCGTTCGCCACGTACGTGCTTGCTCAGGACCGAGGAGCGTACCGGCGGGCAGTGGCAACGGACATGCTCTTCGCCGCCGGAGTCGTGGCGCTTTTCGCCGCTACTGCCCGCAGCAGGGCAGGTATTATTGCCGCTGGAATGGCGTGTGTTGGTTTCGTCTCACTGAAGGCGCCGACGGAGCTCAACACGCAGTTCGACAGGAGCCTCTGGGGGTACGTGTGCCCGATCTGTCAGCCGCAGTTCCAGATCCATCAGCTCGTCCGGAGCGAGCCCTTCTCGTCAGTCACTGACCGCGGGATGTACGTCTTGTCGGACGGAGGCAACCTCTCCCCAACGTACCTGCGTTGCATGACCCAAGCCGTTAATTCCTACGAGTTCAGGAAGCTGGTGCCGCGCTCTCAGGTCGTTAAGCTAGGAGACGAGAGCGTAACGAGCCTCTACCAGCGCATTGCTCCTGGCGAGGTTATCGTTGCTGGCTGCGCAACGCTGATGCCGAACGATCCGGCGCTAGCAGACATGGCACGCACAGAGCTGTGTGCGGGACGGGCGCCATTCGGCAAGCTGCTCGGAGTTGTGCCCCCGCAAGACCAGCGTTTCCTTCTGTGGTGGGCATTGCTCGAAAAGACTCCCGGCTCCTAGGGCTGAGCAGCCCTCTCGATCGATCCCTTCGCAGGCCCCCATGTAGCAGGATGAACGCTGCTTCAGTAAGCGCCGCAAGGTGCCTGACTCCTTGAAAAATCAACACCTGGCCTGGGTGTCCGCCTGCCGCAGCGGGTCAACTCGCCTGCGACCGCAAACGAGGGGGTTACCTCGACAACCCTGATGTTGGGCCTCTCTAGGCAATTCCTAATACGACAATCATGAAAAATTTCGGCAAATTAGCTTCCCAGTGCCCGCTATTTCAGCTACGACTCCGGCACAACGTAATCCGAGGACGAATCTCGTATGTGGCTCGACCGTGCAATTAAGTGGCTGCTCCCCAGAGAAGAACATTTCTTTGACCTCCTCCAGCGCGGTGCGCAGTGCGCGAGAGATGCCAGTGGATTGCTCGTCAAGTGTGTTGAGGAAGCAGACCCTTCGAAGCGCGAGCGCCTCATTAAAGAGATCAAAGACATTGAGCACGAAGCCGACCGAGTGATCGTTGAAGTCTATCAAGAGCTTAACCGTACCTTCGTCACGCCGATCGATCGCTCCGACATCTACAGGCTGGGCTCCGAGCTCGAGGGTATTACGGACGCGATTTATTCGACTGTGCTCCAGATAGACCTACACGCCATGGTAGACCTGCCTGGCGGAAGCAAAGAGGTAGCGCGCCTCATCTACGGGGCGTGTGGCGACATCCTCGAGGCGGTCAACTGCCTGCAGGGCAGCAAGAGCCACCTAGACATCCGAAAGCGGTGCAAGAGCATCAAGTCCTTCGAGGATGAGGGCGACATCATCTTCCGTGTCCAGATCGCCTCGATGTTCAAGAACGAGCGGGATGCGGTACGATTGCTTACCCACAAGGAGTTTCTTGAGGGGCTAGAGTCAACCCTCGACCTGTGCGATGACGTCGGCAACGTGTTGTCGTCGATCGTAATCAAGAACTCGTAGCGCTATGCTCCTGACACTCGTTATCACCGTTATCGTCGTTGCGCTCATCTTCGACTTTATCAACGGATTCCACGACACGGCGAATGCTATTGCAACGGTCGTTAGCACCGGCGTGCTTCCCCTCAGGACAGCGATTTTGGTGGCAGCAGTCCTCAACTTCGTTGGGGCATTCACTGGCACCGCGGTCGCCGGCACGATCGGGAAGGGTCTTATAACACCCGATGCTGTGACGCTCGTGGTGGTCTTCTCGGCTCTCAGTGGCGCCATCTTCTGGAACCTCTTTACGTGGTACTACGGCATCCCTTCATCATCCTCGCACGCCATGGTGGGCGGGCTCGTTGGCGCCGGGATTGCCCACAGTGGCGTCAGTTCTATCCAGGCGGTGGGGCTTAAGAAGATTGTCCTAAGCCTTGTCCTTAGCCCACTCGTCGGAATGATCGCTGCGTTTATGATTATGATGGCGCTCTTCTGGATCTTCAGGAAGGCTGCGCCGGTGGCAGTGTCTCCAGTGTTCCGCCGATTGCAGATGCTCTCAGCGGGTTTCATGGCGCTCTCGCACGGAAGCAACGATGCACAGAAGACGATGGGCGTTATAACGATGTCGCTTGTCGCCTACGGCGCGATTGAGATGAGCGGAGAGAAGCTGCCAGTCCCTGTGTGGGTCGTTTTCGCGAGTGCTACGGCGATGGGACTCGGAACTGCCGCGGGCGGAGTGCGAATCATCAAAACGCTCGGAACAAAGATTATCGATCTAAAGCCAATACACGGATTTGCAGCTGAAACAGCTGCTGCGTCGGTAATTCTCACAGCGTCGAACTACGGTCTCCCGGTATCGACCACGCACTGCATCAGCGGCTGCATCCTCGGTGTCGGCGCGAGCCAGAGCGTCTCCGCCGTCCGCTGGGGCATCACGGTCCGGATCCTCTGGGCGTGGGTCCTGACCATCCCCGTAAGTGCCGCCTGTGCCTTCTTGATGTACTACGGCTCTTCGGCCCTGACAGGGCAGCCGTAAGGCGTGAGGGCTGACTACTGTGCCACCCGCAGTGTTGTCATTTGTGACCTAACGAGTATTCCCTGTGGGTCGATGCCCCGAGCGCGCAGCCGCAGCGAGAAGCGCGGGGTGCGCGGGACGGTCCAGGAGCAGGTGTAGGGCGTTGAGGAGAAGCGGCAGGCAGGCTTGCCGTTAGCCATGACAGCGACGTTGCTGAGGGCGCTCAGCTTGATTCCAGACGCTTTGATGGTGAAACGGACCCGCGAGCCGACCCGCAGCTTGCTGGGCTTTACGATAGAAAGAGAGAGTTCGCCGCTATCTGAGAGATCACCGACGTTGAGAATCGTGACGGTTTTGGAAGCTGACTCGGCCTGGCGTCCTGCTACGTCGGTGACTCGAGCATTGAGCATGACTTTGCCCCGTGGCAAGTCAGACAGCCGGACCAATCCAGTGAAGGCCATATTGCCGGAGCTCGAGGGTATGAAGCTTGAGAGCTGGACCGGAGAGCCGTTGGCGATAAGCTCGACTTTCGAGCCGAGTACCACGTTCTGCGCGGAGATGGTCACTTCGACCTCGTTTGATGCGGAGTACGAGCGGTTGTCCGAGAAGCCCTCAAGAGAAACTAGCAGCGGAGAGTTAATCGGATTTCGCAGGGTCCTGGCGGACGCTGCCGGCAGGGAGAATGAGTGGGTCAATCGGTTGCCAGCCGAGTCTTCGGCTTCGATCCTGAAGTGGTAGAGCGCTGTTCCGGGTCGCACGAGCGCGAGACCAGAGAAGCTGCCGCTTTCGAGGGTTTGAAGCTGGAGCTCCTGCCAGGTTGAGGTGTTCTCGCTCTGGTAGAGCTTCACATTCGTTAAACTGTCGGGGAGCTGCTGGTGGTGCAATTCACCGGGAATAGTAACAAGCTCACTGAGTCCAGGATTGGGATCGAGCGAGAAGAAGATCGTGTTCGAGAGCGCGGGATCGATCGAGGACTGGCGCAGGCCGCGGGCCACAACGTTGAGGTCGAGCAGCGAGGGCGGGTTCTGGTCGATTGGCGCAATCGCATGTTGCGCAGCCGAGGCGATCGAAAATTCACTCGATGTTGAAACCTGGGTCTGCACACCCAAGATAGTTGCGGCTCTCGACATGGAGAACGAGTACCGGCCAGGCGGAACAACGCCTGCTACTTCAGGCAAGGTAAGCTGGTGTATCTGCCGGCCGAAGTTTACGCAGGTCAAGAGCGCATGCGGCGGACAGACCCACTGCTCTCCGATGGTGCCCGCGGCGATCGGCGAGCCGTCTCTCTCAAGCGTGTACTCCGGAGCGGGCTCGATGAAATTGCTGCCGGAAGCGCTCAGCAGCCCGCGTGCCTTGCTGGCACCGGCGTAGGAGTAGAACGAGGCGAGGACGCCGGTGCGTGGCACAAGGGCGGCCGAGGTTGTGCCCACGTTGTACCAGCGAGAGCGATCGAAGAGCGGCCCAACGCCGAGAGTAATAACATCAGGACGCTCAAGAGGGCGAAGCCTCGGCCCGATGTACGCGGTTGGGCCAAACTGGTACGGGTGCTCCAGGCTCTCAGTGTTTCCAAGATTGAAGAAGCGGTCCTCGTCATACGCGATGACGCCGCTTGAGGAGAAGGTCATTGATGAAGTTACGTACTCCGCATAGGCGGAGTTCCCGAGGAAGATGCTTGAGAATGGGAGGTCCGCCGAAGAAGAGGGGCCTGGGGGAGCGCTGTGGTATCCACTCGCTAGCACGAGCAGATTTTCTCCCACGGGAATAGAGGTAATGGTGTTCAATGTCCAAAGGCTTTCTAGCGACCCCTTGAGTGTAAGCCTCTTTATTCCAGATTGCAGCGTGAAGGCTGGTGTGGAGCCCGGATTTGCCTGCGACACTGCGTTCACCTGGTACGGGCGCAAGGGGCCTGGATCCATGACTAGGCTGGCCGGTATGCCGCCCTCGTGGTGAAAGTGCAGAAGCACGGGCGCCTTCGAGGAGTCGCCCTGGTTCGCTGGGACGATACCGGCCATGGCCGAGAACCTCCACTCCGCACCGATCGGATTGGTGGCTATTGAGAAGTTCGAGCCCCCGCGCCAATCGAGCGTTAGGGAATCAATTGCGAGCTCCCGGCCGCCATGCTGCGGCGCGAACGACCAAGCGTAGAAGAACAGCCCGGTGACTTCTGGAATGTTGCTCACGAGGGATACAGTCGCCTCTCGCTGCGCAGTTTCAACGAAAGTCTCCGTGCCGACCACGGAGGCAGTCTTGAGAACTAGGGCGTCGGAGCCTCCGTCGCTGAAAAGTGAGGCGATATCCCAGCCCCCCGCCGTCCTGACCAGTATGCGGCTTGAAGAGACACCTGGCTTTGGAGAGAAGCTCCCCGTCTCGCCGCCCGAGGAGCCAGAGGCGGGATTGTGGGAACCGAGCCTAACGAACCACGGATTAGTTGAGCCATACGAGAGATTGATGGCGTACCCTTGCCAGACGCTCATCGGCAAAGTTGCAGAAAGTCCGCTGCCCGATATCGAGAGCGAGCTTGTGTTGGGGCCGTTGTTCCCCGCGCCGCCGCCAATCGAGGTGTTGACCGAAATCGTGAGCGAGCCGCCCGCTGGAACCGTCAGGCTGCTCGCCGATAGCGAAGACGTGAAGCGTGATGGTGCGCCTCCTTCACTCCTCCAGCCGGCAACTGAGGCAGATAGTGAGAGGGGGGCATCCAGCAGCGAGTTCGTGAGTGTCAGGGGTCGGCCAGCAGAAAACGCACTGTTCTCTGGGGCACCAACGCCGAAATCAAGCTTCGAGGCAGAGAGCGAGAGAGGATTGCCGATGTCGAGCACGAGCGCGATAGAGGCGGACCCGAGCGCAGTGGAGAATTCGAGGGGGACGACGGCGCGTTCTGCAACGATACTCTGGTGGTCGACAGTCACGGTCACCGGGACTGTCATTCGACCGTTTATTGGAAGCGTGAAAGTGCCTGATGGAAAAATGATCGTGACACCTTGGGGCGCTGATGGCGCAGCAGGAGACACGACCAGCTGGCTGCCGGAGGTGTTCACCAGGGTGACGGAAGGTGTGTGCGACTGCACGAGTAGGGATGGCGTGTAGCGCACCAGCGGAGCGCCGCCCTGGAATCTCAAGAATGTCTGTGGCTGGCCGGCAGCGGCCACCGCGGCAACGGCATCTACCATTCCGGCCCCTTGCGCAGTCGCCGGTTCACCGAGATCCGTCGCAGTGCCGATCAAGATCGATTTCACGTCTGCCGGTGAGAGCCCGGGATTAGCTTGCCGAATGATCGCTGCGAGCCCTGCAACCTGTGGCGTTGCCATCGATGTGCCGGATATCGAGATGTGCGTACTATCTTTACACTCACGTCCCGGCGCGTACGAACCAAAACGGGCGGCACAAATATCAACGCCAGGCGCTGATACATCGGGCTTCTGGACTAGCGGGAAGTCAGGGATCGGACCGCGCGATGAAAACCGCGCAATCGCAGAGCCTGCGCAGGCCCCGCTGGTGGATCCCGGTTTGCAAGCAGCAGCCACGGTGATCGCTTCTCTCGCCGTTCCAGGGGAATTAACTGTCCCGGCGGAGGGTCCGCTGTTTCCGGCTGCGACGGTGAAGACGACTCCATGCCCTGTAGCGAGGTCGATCGCACGTGACATCGGATCGTCGGGATTGCCTCCGCCGCCCAAGCTCAAGCTGCATACGTCCAGGTGATCTTCCGTGTTGCCGTCGTCGTTAGGGTCCGCGCATCGCTCGACCGCGGCGATAATTGCAGACGCTGAGCCCGACCCCCCCGCACTGAGAACCTTGTAGGCAAAAATCGAAGCGCCAGGGGCGATGCCAGGAAGAGGGCGGGTGATTCCGTTGCTGTCACGGTAAGAGCCGTTTCCGGCGGCGGTGGCAGCGACGTGGGTGCCGTGACCATGGTCATCAATTGGGTTGGAATCGTTATTCACGAAGTCGTAGCCGCCCACGACTTTGCAGCCAGAGCCGAAGCACCCTCCTAAGTCGGGATGAGTGTAATCAACGCCGGTGTCTATGATACCGATAGTCATCCCCGTTCCATCGAGACCCAGTCCCTGCGCAGGCTGCCAAACCTCTGCAGCGCGGATAATCTGCACAGATTCTTCAAGAGATGCACGGACTGCGATGTCTGGATAAATTGTGACCCCTGGGATGCCTGTCAGCGACTTCTTTGCTGCCGCGACTGAGATGCCGCGAATCGCGAATCCGTTAAAAGCAGCAGAGAATTCGCGAGTGATGGTTGGGGCTGTAGTCTGTGGTGTCGTTGTCGAGGCGGCGCCAGCAGCAGCGAATGCCGAGGCAAGAGCAGCGCGCGCCTGCCGGTGCTCGGCTGCAAGGGCTCGCGCGTGAGACGCAGTGGCCGCTGACGCACGCATTTTGCCCTGCGTAGCCTGACGAGGCATCGCCAGTAGTGGGGGCTGTGAGAGCTGTATCAGGACACCTTCACTTTTCTGGTTGAGGTCTTGTGGTCCAGAGAGGTGCTCGAGGCCAGTGACGACACCACTCGCGTCGACAGTCAGCGTGCGAGCTGAGGAGGTGACCTGCCGGCTGCCGTTCAACGTTACCGCGCCGAGGGGCGAGGAGTTGGTTGCGAGCTCCGCGTATACCGTGTGCGGCTCAGCGGAGTTTTCAGCTTGAAGGGGCTCGGGGGCCATCGCACTGAGTAGTAGCAGCACGATGGCGGCGCGCATGTGCCGTGACCATGACCAGAGCCGTGGCGAACTGGGGGTAGGCTGATTGTGGGGACGGGCTATTTGGCGCATTCCGAAAACGTGACTAAGCGACTACAGGCCGACCTAAACACGGGGCCATGGGACGTTCCCGAAAGTGTAGCAGGAGGCAAGATCTTACAAAAACTTCAATGAGAGACCTGGTCAGTATCGGCGCAGCGTTGCCGTCAGGAGTTTTTTCTCATGGTTCCATTATGTTAAGGCGTAATGTGCTTGCTCGCGCAGAGAGCGAAATGCCAGCTCGTGAGAGGGAAATACGGAGCTGAAACGAGAAAAGCCTGGCTGTGAACCCACTTCCGGGAACTCACGCCAGGCCTGCTGCTCGAAGCACCGCGGGTGTTCTCTACCGTGTCGGACACGAGGTGCTGAAGCGTGGGTACTTCGTCAGAGTCGTTATGCCTCGCTGATAGATCTTTTCTGCTGCCACCACGAGCGGGTCAGTCTTTCCGTCAGCCGGCTTGGTGTCCCCCGTCTTGAGGAAATTCGCCCGCGCGGTTCCGCGCTTGACGATATGCAAGCCGACCGCAAACTGCTGCTGCAGAGAGGCGAGCGAATCCTGGTTGTCCACACTTGCGCATTGTGGAGGAGTTTCACTGGGCGGGCACGAGACGATCAGAGCTGGAATCTTAAGTGTGGCGGCCCTGATAGCCTGCAAGTTCGACTTTGAGCGGGACGCAACATCCTTCGAACTCTTCTTCGCTGCTGAGGTATTCACCGAGAGGAGCAGCGCTGCAGCCTTATCAGCGAGCCTATTGAGAGCCAACGCATCTTCATTGAGCTGATTCCTGATCTCCACTCCGCCAACCGTTGGACAGCTACACTGCGTTGCCGCTGTCTGGACCACTACTGACTTGGTGGCGAGCTTCCAGGTCAGAGCCGAGTTAAAGTTCACCACTGTAAATGCGCCGCTGTTCAATCCTGTGGCGAAGACCGAGGGCTGCCCACGATTCTGTGCGCCGGGTTCAAACTTGTTGACGTCGCCCACCGGCAACTTTATCGGGAAGACGTTGTTGTTTTGGTAGCCCATGATAGCTGCGAACGTACCGTCGTTGTTCGACAGGACACACTGAGCGAGGGGTTCTACGGGTGAGAGCCTAGGGGTTGAGCTGCTGGAAACAGTGACACTTGATTCAGAGGCTCCAACTGGTTTTACCGTGAAGGTGAGGGGATTCCCGTCGAAGACTACAGCGATGGCAGCCTTGTTCACGCCGGTCTTGAAGGTGGTTCCCTGACCGCGGTCGGCAGGCCCAGGCGAGAAGAGGTTTGATGTTGTTGCAGTCGATCCAATCGGAATAGTCGCGACGCTGCCTGTGCTATTGGTGTAGCCGAAGTATGCCGTAAACGTGCCGTTGCCATTGTCGTAGATTCCGTCATTCGACAGCGTGATGTTCCCGCTCAGGGGAGGTATGGTTGGAAGGGGTGTGCGAATTGGCGTTGGGGTAGGTGTGTTAACCACCGGGTTGTAGGCGAATCCAGCTACGTTTACCGAGCCGGTGAAGCCTGGGTAGGGCTGAACCGATTCGACCAACTGGATAGCATCGTTGAATCCGCCGGCAACATTCAAGACCTTCGCTATCGCCTGACCTCCTTGGCCACCTACGATAAGCTGCGAAGTGCCTCCCCACTGCTTGCGTAGCGCGCCAACGCGCACACCGCCGGTGTACGCGGCATCGAATGCGATGAAGTCCTTTAGGATACCGAGGTTCGCTCCGCTGTAAATGCGAACTCGTGGGCTGCTGCCCGGACCCGCGCTAACGATGATGTCCTCGATGCCGTCTCCTGACACATCACCACCAGCGACAAACACTCCGCCCGTGAATTGTTGGGGGAATGCGAAGAACGAATAGAGCTCTTGGCCGTTTGCTCCGCTGAAGACCTTCACGTGCGGTCCACCACCTGGGCCGGCACCAGTGATGATATCGTCAAAGCCATCGTTATTGACGTCGGCTGAGCCTACAGTAACGCCGCCGCGGAACACCTCGGCGTAGGCAAAAAAGTTCCTTAATACTGTTCCTGTGCGGCCGCTGAAAACTTGCACCCGAGGCCCGCCGCCCGGTCCCGCCGCAGTGATCATGTCGTCGTAACCGTCGTTGTTAATATCGCCACCGGCAACGTACACGCCACCCGAGAATACCTGCTCGAAAGCGAAGAAGCTGTAGAGGGGCACCTGCTGGCCGGCGGCCAAAGCTACGCCGTCAAACGCGATAACGTGAGGGCCACCACCTGGACCTGCTCCGGCGATTACGTCGAGTACGCCGTCGTTGTTCACATCTCCAGAACCAACGCTCGCACCACCCCGGAATGCCGAAGAAAACGCGAAGAAGCTATTCTTCACTGCGCCCGTTGATGACACGTATGTCACCACCTGGGGACCGCCGGTGTTTCCGGCACCGGTCACGAAGCCTTTCATGTATGGAACCTGCGCCACCGAGTCAGATGCCACTCCGAAGAGTGCGTACACAGCGGCCGCTACAGCACTACTTATGGACGAGCGAAACGTTGAACGATCCATGTTAAACCCCATGAAGGAACCCTAGCTTCAGAGAGGTCTTCGGCGGTTTTGGGAGAGTGCCTAAGATTCCACGGCAGTTTTTTTAAGAAAATCTCCCAGGCTTTGCTGATGGTTCTTATGTCATTGCAACAATTGAGTCTTTCACTCAAAAGGATTCCAGCCCAGGAGCCCCAGCCGTGCATTTGCCTGCCGCTTTGGGGAAACCTGGGTGGTTGTGGTGTGCTGGAACGTGGCTACGAGATCAAAAACCCGTACGCGCAAAAGGGGGGAGGCTATCTTCATGGGCGCCAAAGCGCTTAACCTCAAAACCGGTCCGCTGTTCCATCTTGGAGTAGCGCTGGTACGAAGCCGACGAGCACCTCCCGCTTGAGTTCAGACCAACGTTTGCCCCTCATGATCAAGCCACTAGCCTTCTTGCAGGAAGCAGAGAGGATGATTAGCCTGGATGATGCTCCGTACTACCGCCGTCATGGTGAGCTGGGAGTTAAGTCAGCCCTGACGACCACTCTTGACCTCTCCCCCTCTGTGCGCGATTCCTACACCATCCAGCTAGCTGTAGACCGTAAGCCAAATGACGTCCAGACGCTTGTTGGCGTACGAGTAAAACTGTAAGAGTACAACGTAGTAAGACAGGAAAAGGAAACAATGAGCGTAACTAAACAAGCCACCGGGCTCCTTGATGAATTCAAGGCATTCGCCTTCAAGGGCAACGTTGTCGACCTCGCTGTGGGCGTGATCGTTGGAGCGGCGTTCGGAAAGATCGTTGATTCGCTCGTGAAGAACGTGATTATGCCGCTCATCGGAGCCATTCTGCCAGGGAATCAAGGATACCTTGGTTGGAAGCTCGTTATTAACGAGAAGGATGTGCCGTACGGCCTCTTCATCGGCGAGGTCGTAAATTTCCTGATCGTCTCCATAGCGCTGTTTATCTTCATCGTGAAGTTCCTCGGCTGGGTCATGCGCAGCAAGAAGGCAGAGGCTGCTGCTGCGCCCCCCCCTCCACCGACGAAGCAGGAGGAGCTCCTGACGGAGATCCGCGACCTGCTGCAGAAGCGTGGATAAGCTGGGAACACAGTCTGTTTCCGGCTTCCGATATAAACGAGTTGAGATAACAGGCGGTTACCCATCGGTTTTGGGGGGTGGACGTGTTGGTGTGTCATACAGCCACCAAAACAGCGCCAGAGCCTCAAGTTTCTAACTAACCGATACGACCTTAACCAGCACTAGGGGTAAACCTTTGACGAGGAGTTTTATGAACCGCAGAGTTCTGGTCGGCTGTGTTCTCTCGGTGGCGAGCCTTGTTTGCGCGGAGGGTATCCGTGGAGCTAGGGCGGACGAGCGCACGATACCGATCGCAGTGTCGAGCTTCGCTGAAGCCGAGGATCGTTTTCAGCTTAATGGCGCCGCTGTCGTCGAGGGGGCGAGCCTCAAGCTCAATCCTGCGGCTGGCAACCTCTACGGGACCGCATTCTACAAGCAGCTAGTTACTCTCCCCAGCAATCGCTCTTTCAGTGCCTACTTTACGTTCAGGATAACGAATCCGGATTGCGGCACAGGTGGTGGAGCTGATGGGCTTGCCTTCGTTGTGCAAACGGACAGCACAGCGGTCGGTTCGATGGGAGGAGGGATCGGTTACGCAGGCATTCTACCGGCTGTGGCGATTGAGTTTGACACATTCAAGAACGATGGCTTCAAGGACCCAGACGATAACCACATTGGCATCGGTCTGGGGGGTGATCCTGAGTCGCTGGCGACGGCCCCCGCGCCAGTGCACTTCATCGATGGCAACACGCACCATGCTTGGATCGACTACGATGGCTCAGAGGACCAACTTGAGGTTCGACTCTCGAGCTCACCGGAGCGGCCGGAAGAGGCTGCGTTTTCTTACACGACGGCCCTAGAAGATGAGCTTGCATCTCAGGTGTACGTGGGGTTCACTGCCGCCACGGGAAGCTGCAACGAGCAGCACGATATCCGCTCGTTTTACTTCAGCAACGATTTTATCCCGGGTGGAATCGATTTAACGAGCGGAAGCTTTGTAGGGGAGTAGCTACCGATCTCGCCGGCTTCTCCAGTAGACGGGCTTCTCTCTGTAGCAAAAAAGGCTACTCAAAGTTGGGTGGCGTCACAGATCTGTGGCGCTCAGTGCTCGTGAGCGCGGACACTCGTCAAGATCTCCTGAACGCAGGAGGCCTTTTCGTCATCTACCTGATCGTTGAACTCGAACTGCAGGAAGTCTTCGCCCTCAGGATTGTCGAAGATAGACTCAAGCTTCTGGCGTCTAGCCAGCAGCTCGGCGGCCTCCTTCCCCTTAGCTTGGCGCTGATCGAGGCAGAGCTGCAAGGTGTCGTTGAAGACTGACTCGAACCGGGCTGCGGTGGTTTGGGGGAAGCAGCCAGCGGTAGCGAGAACTACGAGAAGCGGCATCTGAAGAGAGAGTCTAGACATACCGACAACAGGTAGCACAAAAACGCCAGGAGGCACCAGGCAAAACGAGAGGAGTTGTTACACCAAAGCATCGCCCAGGAGCATCGCAGGCTTCTCCGCCTGAATTATCCGAAGCAATCCCTCTCGATCGTCGAACTGTCGCGATGCATCGAACATCACCGACTTGTCAGTCGAGGCACCTTCCGGCCCACGCATCAGAGCAAAGGAAACTCCGCGCTCACGGGCAACGAGGATTGCGTCTCTGACGAAGGTGCCGCCACCGATGAAGATAATCATCCCATCGTGCTGCGCGACGTAGTCAACGAGCTGCTGCGGAACTGTGAAGAGACCTCCCGATAGCGGGATCACGTGCGTTAGTCCTGGAGTGAAAGACTGGGTCGTCTGGTCCGCCTGAACGGTGGCGCTGATAAGCGCCAGATGATCCTCGGAAGGCTTCTCCCTGTTGTGCTCAACCACCGCGGAAGACAGCACCGTAGTTATGCCGGCGTTCTTCGGCCTGCCAATCATGAGGAAGGCGCTTTTTGGGTCTACCGATGATACGAGCCCGGTGAGGAGGTCCGTAATGACAGCTTGGTAGAGCTTCGAGATTCGTTCCCACCAGCGTGCACCAGAGGCGCCAAGAATAAGCAGCGGGCGCTTGCCTGTGGTCGCGCGCTGTATGCTCTCCGGGCTGCACTGAATGCCGTGGGAGGCGAGATGCTTTTCGAAAGCATCGGTCGAAGCGCGGTCGCTGCCTGTGGCAGGGATCTCTAAGGGGGGCAGAGCTGCAAAAGCGTGAGCGACCTGGCTTGCGTAGTCTTTCGGTAGGCTCTGCAGCTTGCGCTCGAAACGGTTGGCTTCGCGCTCCATGTGAGCCTGCTCGTGCTTCACGATAGTCTCAATGTGTTGATCCTTGAGCCCCGCAAATGAGGCAGTGTCGTCGAGCTGCCAGATGTCTGTCTGAAAGAGGCCGCCGCCATCTGAGCACACCACGAAGGGGATCTCGCGGGTGAGGCACTGCACCATCTCAAGCTCTTCAGCAGTGTCTATGTTGTTGAGCGCCAAGTTCGAGTCGGGATTGAACTCGATCATGACTAGGCGCTCTCGGGCGAGCTCCTCGGCAATTTGCAGCGCTTCGCTGTCTAGCCCGTGGGCTGCGTGTCCTATTCGGACCCGCATGTTGTATTTTCGGGCCAGACGCAGGGACTCTTTTACGTTGCCGAGGTTCTTTCGATTCTCTCCCGCGTGAATGCGGAGGGTGAACTCAGGGTCATGCTTCTGCGCCCACTCGGCGATGGTCTTAATGTGCGGCTCAAGGTTGCCGATCTTGTTGTCTTCGAAGCCCACGAAGTCCACCCCCACGATGTAGGGGCTTGCTCCCATAATCTTGAGCTTTTCGACCTCTCGCGCCAGGATCGGCTC
>CAZZJR010000013.1:12338-52150 GCA_964654585.1 uncultured Bdellovibrionales bacterium | reverse complement strand
TTCGTCAGCAATATCGTGGGTGACCTGAACCGACGACGTGCCCGAATTCTCGGCATGGAGCCGAGAGCTGGCGCTCAGACGGTGAAGTGTGAGGTGCCGCTAGCCGAGATGTTCGGCTACTCAACGGACCTTCGCTCAAACTCGCAAGGGCGAGCCACCTTCACTATGGAGTACCATCACTACGCGCCCGTGCCGACGCACGTCGCGGAGAGCGTGGTTAAGAAGTAAATGACTTTTTAGGTGTTGTTTAACTAAAACCGGAGAGAAGCATGTCAACTAAGAAATTCGACAGAACCAAGGCCCACGTAAACGTCGGCACCATTGGTCACGTAGACCACGGCAAGACGACCACGACGGCCGCACTCGTATCGGTTCAGGCTGCAAAGGGCCTCGCTACCGTTAAGTCCTACAAGGACATCGCGAAGGGCGGAACTGTTCGTGACGACTCGAAGACCGTAACGATCGCGAGCGCTCACGTTGAGTATGAAACTGCAACCCGCCACTACGCTCACGTAGACTGCCCGGGCCACGCTGACTACGTTAAGAACATGATTACCGGCGCAGCACAGATGGACGGCGCTATTCTCGTAGTAAGTGCCTCCGACGGACCAATGCCGCAGACCCGTGAGCACATCCTCCTCGCCCGCCAGGTAGGCGTTCCGAAGATCGTTGTGTTCCTGAACAAAGTTGACACGGTGGATGATGCCGAGCTCCTCGACCTCGTCGAGATGGAAGTTCGCGACCTCCTCACGGAGTACGGGTTCCCAGGCGCTGAGACCCCGATCATTCGTGGAGCTGCTATCAAGGCGCTCAACGGCGAGAACAGCGAGATCGGAACGCAGGCGTTCGATAAGCTCCTCGCAACGATCGACGAGTACATCCCGGTTCCGCAGCGTGACATTGACAAGCCATTCCTCATGCCGGTCGAGGACGTGTTCTCGATCGCAGGCCGTGGAACGGTAGCTACCGGCCGTATCGAGCGCGGTAAAGTCAAGGTCGGCGAGGAAGTTGAGATCGTTGGTCTCCGCGACACAGCTAAGACCGTTGTAACGGGCGTTGAGATGTTCAAGAAGCTTCTTGACGAGGGACACGCTGGCGACAACGTCGGATGCCTCCTCCGTGGTCTCAAGCGTGATGACGTTGAGCGCGGGCAGATTCTCTGCCAGCCTGGCAGCGTTAAGCCGCACAAGAAGTTCAAGGCTGAAGCGTACATCCTCAAGAAGGAAGAGGGTGGTCGTCATAAGCCGTTCTTCACAGGATACCGCCCACAGTTCTTCTTCAGAACGACGGACGTAACTGGTTCGATCAAGCTCCCGGACGGCGTTGAGATGGCTATGCCGGGCGACAACATCAACCTTCTCGTCGAGCTGTACCAGCCGATCGGCATCGAGAAGACCCTCCGCTTCGCTATCCGCGAGGGCGGCAAGACGGTCGGCTCGGGCGTTGTAACCGAGATCGTTGAGTAGTGAAGAAGCGGGAGCGGGCAGGCTCTGCCCGCTCCCGCGCTTCCTTGCAAAATAGGTTCACACAGGTTTTTTGGCTCAAAGAGTTTCTAATCGTGAAAGAGTGAGGATTAGCCATGATTGGCGGGCAGTTAATTAGGATTCGACTTAAAGGCTACGACCACAAGCTGCTGGACACAGCGGTGACGGAGATCGTGCAGACCGTGCGCCGCACGGGCGGCCGTGTAGCGGGCCCGATTCCTCTTCCCACGCGCATCGTGAAGTTCACGGTTAACCGCTCACCGTTCGTCGACAAGAAGTCGCGCGAGCAGTTCGAGATTCGTACGCACAAGCGTCTTCTCGACATCCTTGAGCCGACCCAGCAGACGATCGATGAGCTGGGCAAGCTTGAGCTCTCAACCGGCATCGACGTTGAGATCAAGCTTCAGTAGGGCGAATTAAGAAAGATTTACGAGGGGGGACCTCATCATGACGTCGTCAAAACACTTTCCAGAGGGCCTTTTGGGCAAGAAGCTCGGAATGACCCAGGTATTCACGCCTGAGGGTCAGAGCGTGCCGGTCACCATCATCCAGGCGGGGCCGTGCTACGTGCTCGATGTCCGCGGAATCGATGTGCACGGATACAGCGCGGTCCAGTTCGGCTTTGAGCCAAAGAAGGCGCAACGCTGCACGAAGGCAGAGCAGGGCCAGTTCAAGAAGGCCGGCCAGGGCGCTTTCTACCACGTTAAAGAAGTTCGTTGCGATGCTCAGGGGCTCGGCTGGACGGAAGTTGGCAAAGAGGTGAAGGTTGCCGACGTGTTCAAGGACGGCGAGTCGGTGGACGTCTCGGGCGTTTCTATCGGGCGCGGCTTCCAGGGCGTTGTTCGCCGGCACGGCATGAAGGGCCAGCCGATGACGCGCGGTACCCATGAAGTTCGCCGCCACGTCGGCGCAGTAGGATGCCGTAAGTTCCCAGGCAGAATTTTCAAGAACAAGCGCATGCCAGGCCGTATGGGAGGGGAGAGCGTAACAGTTCAGAACCTGACCGTAGTCGGTGTTCGCCCAGAGGAGAATATCTTGCTCGTTAAGGGCGGAATCCCGGGTGCGCGCGGCAGCCTCGTTGTTGTTCGCAAGGCAGTAAAGGCGTAGCTCAAGAGGGCGATGGAGGTACTAAGCAATGGCTTCTAAAGATGTACAAGCAAAGGTATTCGACGCCAGCGGCAAGGAGAAGGGCGTAGTTGCTCTCACTCCGGCTGTGTTCAGTGGCACGGTTAAGACCGAGCTCGTTCATGGCACGGTTCGCTGGCAACGCGCCAAGCGCCGCGCGGGAACGCACGACGTTTTGACACGCAGCGAGATCCAGGGCGGCAAGAAGAAGCCGTTCAAGCAGAAGGGCACCGGTAATGCTCGTGCTGGATCGAGTGTTTCTCCGCTCATGGTTGGTGGTGCTGTGGTTCACGGCCCAACGCCGAGAAGCTACGCGTTCCGCCTTTCGAAGAAGATGCGCAAGGGCGCGCTCGCTTCGGCTCTCTCCGCCAAGACCTCCGAAGAAGGCTTCCTCGTGCTCGAGGGGATGGAGAAGGCTACGGGGAAGACCAAGGATGGCGTGGCGCTCCTCAAGAGCATCGGCGTCTCCGAGCAGAAAGTTCTCGTTATCGTCCCGAATGAGGCGTCAGACCTGCGCGAGAAGTTCGCGCTTGGTCTTCGCAACATTAAGGGCATCACGGTTGTCCCGTCGGCTGGCGTGAATGTGTACGACCTCGTCAACAGCTCAAAGGTTCTCTGCGTTCGCGCAGCGCTCGCTGAGCTTGAGGCTCGTGTCGGGCAGTCGGCGTAAGTTTGTTGAGGATAGAGACGTATGGCTAAGAAGAAAGCAGTCAAAGCCGCAGCAACGGTTAACGACTACGCAGTGCTGCTCGCTCCGGTTATCACCGAGAAGGGCGCTATGGTAGGCGCAACTGGCCGCACGGTTACGATGAAGGTCGACCCGCGCGCCACAAAGAATGAGATTCGCCAGGCAGTTGAGCGAGTGTTCTCGGTAAAGGTTGATGCAGTTCGCACCTGCACCTTCCTCGGGAAGACGAAGCGAACTGCGCGTGGCGTCGGTCGTCGTGCTGGCTTCAAGAAGGCCTACGTGACGCTGGCCGAGGGCAGCAAGATCGATCTCGTAGAAGGCTTGTAGTCGAGTTTTGAGGTAAACCATGGGCGTTAAGAATTTTAGACCAACAACTCCGGTTCGGCGCTACCTGACGGTCGCTGACTTCTCGGAGATCACCAAGAGCCGCCCGGAGAAGGGGCTGCTCACGAAGCGCACGGGCACCGGCGGACGGAACAACTACGGGCGCAACACGAACATCAACAAGGGTGGCGGACACAAGCGTCGTTACCGGGTGATCGATTTCCGCCGCGATAAGGTGGGGATCAAGGGAACCGTTGCGGCGATCGAGTACGATCCAAACCGCACAGCCCGCATCGCCCTCGTTGTCTACTCAGATGGCGAGAAGCGTTACATCCTGGCGCCACAGGGCTTGGCTGTTGGGCAGGTAATTAGCGCAGGCCCAGAGGCTGATATCAAGCCCGGCAACGCTCTGCCCCTCAAGTCTGTCCCGCTCGGCGAAAACATCCACAACATCGAGCTCAAGAAGAACGGCGGCGCTCAGCTCGTTCGTTCAGCAGGCGGAGCCGCTCAGCTCGTTGCTAAGGAAGGTGAGTACGCGACGGTGAAGCTGCCGTCCGGCGAGACCCGCAAGGTTTCGCTCGAGTGCTACGCGTCGATCGGCGCTGTCAGCAACCCGGACCACCAGAACGTGATCATCGGCAAGGCCGGTCGTAGCCGCTGGCTTAACCGTCGTCCGCACAACCGTGGTGTCACGAAGAATCCAGTTGACCACCCGATGGGCGGTGGAGAGGGCAAGAGCGCCGGTGGACGTCATCCGTGCTCGCCGTCTGGCTTGCTTTCGAAGGGTCTCAAGACCCGCGTTAACAAGCGCACCCAGAAGTTTATCGTTCGTCGGCGTAAGTAAGGAGTTAAGGGGGCATCATGGCTCGTTCGATTAAGAAAGGACCGTTTGTAGACAAGAGCGTTCTCAAGTGGGTTGAGAGGGCTAAGGCTGGAGCTCACAAGGGACCGATCAAGACCTGGTCGCGTCGCTCGACGATCACGCCGGACATGATCGGCCTGACGTTCGCTGTGCATAACGGCAAGAAGTTCAACGCAGTGTTCATCACCGAGAACATGGTAGGGCACAAGCTGGGCGAGTTCTCGGCGACACGCTCGTTCCATGGTCACTCGGCCAAGTCTGCTGCGGCGGCGCCGGCGTAGCACTTGGAGCACTCGTAACGAATTGAGGTTGGGATTATGACTAAGAAAACAACTAAGACAGGTGACGCTGAAGTTGCTCGCGCAACGCTGAAGCACATGCGGCTCTCGCCACGTAAGGCCAGGCTCGTAATCGACCTGATCCGTGGCAAGCAGGTTGAGCCAGCCATGCAGGTGCTGCGCTACTCGCCGAAGAAGGGCGCGAAGCTCGCGTACAAGCTGCTTGAGTCAGCAGTATCGAATGCTCGTGAGGGCGCTCGTGCTGACGTCGATCGCCTGTGGGTTACCAAGGGATGGGTCGACGAGGGCCGTACCCTGAAGCGCTACATGCCGGCTGCGCACGGTCGAGCAACGCCGATTCGCAAGCGCTCGGCACACATGACGATTGTGCTCGGTGAGAAGTAAAGGAATTTAGAAGGGAGCTTGAGCTATGGGACAGAAAGTTAGCCCACGCGGACTGCGGGTCGGAATTATTGAGGGATGGCAGTCGAAGTGGTTTGCCGGGAAAGATTTCGCGCGCTACATCGGCGAGGATGTGAAGATCCGCAGGTTCGTGAAGAGCAAGCTGCAGGCAGCTGGCATCTCGCGGGTCGAGATCGAGCGAGCAGCCTCCCGCGTAAAGATCAACATCTTCACTGCAAAGCCCGGCCTCGTCATCGGCAAGAAGGGCAAGGACATCGAGGATCTCCGCAAGGAGCTCAAGAATCTCGTGCAGCGCGATGTTGCTTTGAGCATCATCGAGGCGCGTAAGCCAGACATGGACGCCCAGCTTGTAGCCGAAGGGATTGCGTTTCAGCTTGAGCGCCGCGTCAACTTTCGCCGCGCGATGAAGGAGGCCATCAATCGTGCTCAGCGCGTTGGCGCAGAGGGGATTAAGCTCCGAGTTTCCGGTCGACTCAACGGCGCGGAGATTGCTCGCACAGAATCGACTCGTGAGGGGCGTGTTCCGTTGCATACGCTCCGTGCGGACATTGACTACGGATTTGCAGAGGCTAGCACTACGTACGGCATCATTGGTGTGAAGTGCTGGGTGTTCAAGGGCGAGAAGTTTGCACCGGGTGAGGAAGCTGCTGCAGAGGCAGTGAACCTGTAAGGCCAGCCCCAGATTGTTTTTCGTTGGAGTAAGTTATGTTGCAGCCAAAGAAGCCCCGTTATCGCAAGCAGATGAAGCTGTACCGGCACCTCAAGATCAAAGAGACGCGTGGGTGCACGCTTGAGTTCGGAGAGTTCGGACTTAGGGCGATGGAGGCCGGATGGGTCACCAACCGGCAGATCGAGGCAGCTCGTCAGACCATGGTTCGTCACATCAAGCGTGGTGGCAAGGTTTGGATCAAGGTTTACCCGGATAAGCCCTTGACCAAGAAGCCTGCTGAAGTGCGAATGGGTAAGGGAAAGGGCTCAGTTGAACTGTGGGTGGCCGAGGTTAAGTCCGGTCGAATTATGTATGAAATCACGGGTGTTGCCGACAAGGTGGCGCTTGAGGCCTTGGAGCTAGCCGCAGCTAAGCTGCCGATTAAGACCAAGGTGGTAGTGCGGAGCAGCAGCTTGATTTAAGTCGGGGAAAGCGGCATATTGCCCCCTCATTTCGCCCGGTTGAGCTGGGCACTGGGGGCGAGCAGCGGGGTCCCAAAAGTGGCAGTAAGTATATGAAACGCAAAGAGTTTTTGAAAGAGATCGAGGGCTTCGACAAGGGTGCCTTGGACGAGAGGGCAAACAAGCTCGCCGAGGAGCTGATGCGACTTCGATTCAAGCAGGCTGCAAAGCAGCTTGAGAAGGGTCACCTACTCCGCGAGACCCGCAAGGCACTTGCTCGGGTGAAGACGACGCTCTCCCAAAAGAAGTCGGCTAAGGCGTAACGGCGCAGACCGGTAAAGTTTGAAGGAAGTGTTATGGCAGTGACGAAGAAGACAGAGACCAAGAAGGCGCCGAAGGAGAAGAGCGCAAAGCCGACGACTCCGGCTAAGCCGCAGCAGCCGAGAGGTCTTCGCAAAAGACAGGAAGGTCTGGTTGTGAGCAACAAGATGGAGAAGACGGTCGTTGTGGCTGTCGTCCGCCAAGTTCGCCACTCAACCTACGGAAAGTTTGTTCGCCGTACGAAGAAGTTCTACGCGCACGATGAGTCGAAGCAGTGTGGGGTGGGCGACCGTGTTCGCATCGTTGAAACTCGCCCCATTAGCAAGCTCAAGTGCTGGAAGGTCGAGGCTGTTGTCACGAAGGCTGAGTAGCCCGGAATTCTTTTAAGGCGGTGAGGAGTTATGATTCAGTTGAAGTCGGTGCTTGAAGTTGCTGATAACTCAGGCGCGAAGAAGGTGGTGTGCGTGAAGGTTCTCGGCGGCAGCCGTCGCCGCTATGCGTCCGTTGGTGATGTCATCGTGGTGGCCGTGCGCGAGGCTATTCCGAACTCGAAGATTGCAAAGGGCTCCGTGCACAAGGCGGTGATCGTGCGTACGGCGAAGCCGATTTCCCGCGATGACGGGTCGTACATCAGGTTTGATGAGAACAGTGCCGTCCTAATTAACGCCAGCCAAGAGCCGATCGGCACCCGTATTTTCGGGCCAGTTGCTCGTGAGCTGCGTGGAAAGAAGTTTATGAAGATCATTTCGCTAGCACCAGAAGTGCTGTAGCGGGGAAGTAGAGGTGTAACGTGGCTGCAAAGAAGTCCAGTAAGCAGAAAGTAGAGCGGGTCCCAACGACGCTTCGCAAGGGAGACCTTGTCATGGTGATCGCCGGCGGAAATAAGGCCAAGAGGGCGATCAAGGGCCAGGTGGCCAAGATCAGGGCGATCGTTGGCGCCAAGGGTGATCGAGTGATTCTCGAGGGCCTCAACGTATTCACACGCAACAAGCGTGCTACCCGCCCCGGAGAGGAAGGCGGCAAGGTTCAGGTTGAGAAGTCGGTACACATCTCAAATGTGATGTACTACGTCGAGAAACTGAAAGTTCCGGTGCGGCTCTGTAAGAGCACGTCGGCGGATGGAAAGCGCGTACGGGGCTACAAGGATCCTTCCAGCAAGAAGTTTGTGGCACTCGACGCGTAGTTGGGTCGAGATAGGGGTATTATGAGTCGTTTGGCGGAGCACTATAAGCAGACCGTTGTTCCTGCGCTGATGAAGAAGTTTAACTACTCTTCACCGATGCAGTGTCCGAAGCTTGAGAAGATCGTTCTCAACTCCGGTGTTCGTGATGCGGTTAACAATTCAAAAGCCATTCAGTTCGTTGAGTATGCGATGACGCAGATCAGCGGACAGAAGCCGGTAGTAACCCGGTCCAAGAAGTCCATCGCGGCGTTCAAGCTGCGCGAGGGCCTGCCGATCGGCGTTATGGTTACGATGCGCAAGCGCCGCATGTACGACTTCCTCGATCGCCTCGTTGCGGTTGCTCTTCCGCGAGTCCGAGACTTCCGTGGTGTCCCACGCAAGGGCTTTGATGGTCGTGGAAACTACACGATGGGCATCAAGGAGCAGATCGTTTTCCCTGAGATTGACATTGAGAAGCTCGACACGGTCCGTGGCCTCGACGTTACCTTCGTTACGTCAGCCAAGACGGACGAAGAGGGAATGGAGCTCTTGGAGCTTATGGGCATGCCGTTTCGCAAGGTTGCTGGGAAGGAGTAACGTATGATTAACGACCACGTATCAGACATGATTACCCGCATTCGTAACGGCCAGCGCGCTGGTCACCGTTCGGTGCTCGTCACTTCATCCAAGTTCAACAAGAGTGTTCTTGAGGTGCTGAAGAAGGAAGGGCTTATTGAAGGCTTCGAGGCCGTTGCGCCAGAGCAGGGGCCTGCTGCGATCCGTGTCGGGCTCAAGTACTACTCGAGCGGACGTCCGGTGATATCTCGGGCGACGCGTGTGTCGCGTCCGGGATGCCGAAAGTTCTCAACCACAGAGCGCCTTCCACGTGTTCACAGCGGTCTCGGTATCGCAGTTGTTTCGACGTCGAAGGGAGTAATGGCAGACCACGAGGCGCGAAAGCTGCGCGTGGGCGGCGAAGTAATAGCGCTCTTCGGATAGTTTGTAGAGGTGTCACATGTCACGTATCGGTAAGTTGCCAGTCGCCGTTCCGCAAGGAGTAAAGGGCGCCATTGCAGGCAATGTGGTTTCAGTCGAGGGTCCGAAGGGGAAGCTTTCGTTCTCAGTTCGTCCGGGCGTCAAGGTCGAGATGGCCGAGGGCAACTTCGTTGTTTCGATGACCGGGTCGGATGCGCAGAGCAAGGCTGATTACGGCACGACTCGCGCCACCATCAACAATATGGTTCAGGGCGTGAGCAAGGGCTGGAAGCGGGTTCTTGAGCTCAACGGTGTAGGTTTTGCCGCAAAGCTCCAGGGTAAGAACCTGGTTCTCGCGGTGGGCTTCTCGCATGAGGTGTCGATGGAGCTTCCGGCGGAGATAAAGGCTAATGTTCAGAAGAACTCGATTGAGCTTGAGTCAGCGAATCGTGAGTTGGTAGGGACATTCGCAGCAAAGATTCGGCAGGTTCAGCCGCCCGAGCCGTATCTCGGAAAGGGCATCAAGTACGCTGAAGAGAAGGTTCGCCGCAAGGCAGGCAAGACCGGCAAGAAGTAAGAGTTAGGAGTAGGTGCCGTATGGCAACGCAGAGCAAGAAAGTCGCTACAAGCGCAAGACACAGGAAGAAGCTTAAGATTCGCCGGAAGATGACTGGCTCGGTCGAGAGGCCACGGCTGAGCATCTTCCGTAGCGCGAAGCATACGTACGCTCAGTTGATCGCTGACGACCAGAGCAAGACAGTTGCTGCTGCTTCGACACTCGACAAAGAAGTGCAGGCCGAGCTGAAGAAGTTGGCAACAGACTCCAAAGACAGCAAGTCGAGCAGCAAGTCGGTTCTCGCCGCGCGAGCGGTTGGGATCGTGCTCGCGGGTCGGTCGAAGGCACACAAGGTCACCAAGGTAGTTTTTGATCGTAATGGGTTTCTGTACACCGGCCGCGTTAAGGCGCTCGCCGATGGTGCCCGTGACGCAGGCCTAGAGTTTTAGTTCGGAGAAAACATGGCTTTTAAGGATATTCTCGACAAGCGCAGGGTTTCGGCTGACCAGTGTGGTGAGCTAACTGACAAGACGGTGTTCATCAACCGTGTTGCGAAGGTGGTGAAGGGAGGCCGACGCTTCAGCTTCAGCGCACTCGTTGTTACGGGTGATGGTCGCGGTCACGTCGGGTTCGGGCTTGGCAAGGCGGCTGAGGTTCCCGATGCGATCCGCAAGGCGTCCGAGCACGCGCGCAAGCGGCTGATCAAGGTGCCACTGAAGGGTACGACGGTTCCGCACGACGTTATTGGGAAGGCCGGCCCCTCTTCGCTCGTCATAAAGCCGGGCAAGCCGGGTACTGGCGTGATCGCGGGCGCGACGGTCCGTTCCGTGATGGACGTATGCGGTATTAAGGATGTCCGCACGAAGTGTCTCGGGTCGACCACCGCACAGAACGTGCTCCGCGCGACTTTGGCAGGTCTCCTCATGCTTGAGGAGCCCGAAGTGGTTGCGGCGGTTCGCGGTACGCAGCTTGAGGAGATGGGGTACCACCCGTACTAGTCCGGGTAGCTCAGGGAAGTTGAAGTTCAGAAGGAGTGGCTATGAGCAAGATAATCGTCAAGCAGGTTCGCAGTGACATCGGTCGCGCTCCGGCTGTTCGTCAGACCCTTAAGGCGCTTGGCTTGGGTCGCTTGAACAAGCAGCGGGAGCTGCCGCTCAACGATGCGGTGAAGGGAATGATCAAGAAGGTGGATTACCTTCTCGAAGTGACGCCCTCGAAGTAAGAGAACAGTAGGAAGTTGTAAGAGAGGTCTCGTATGGCCAAGAAGATTCTGTCATTGAACACGCTGAAGCCGAACGCTGGCTCGCGCAAGGTTCGCACTCGTGTTGGTCGCGGAGAGAGCTCCGGTCACGGTAAGACCTCCGGTCGCGGTGGCAAGGGCCAGACTGCGCGCTCGGGCGGCTCGATTCGCCCAGGGTTCGAGGGAGGGCAGATGCCTCTGTACCGTCGTATCCCGAAGGTGGGCTTCCGCTCGCGTGAGGCTGTTGCTGGCTCGAACGTGTACAATGTTGTCCGACTCTCGGTGCTTGAGCGCCTCGACAACGGTGCAACCGTAGACCTCGCTGTTATCCAGAAGCTTGGCTACGCAAAGAAGAGCTCGAGCAAGGCTGGCGTGAAGATCTTGGCCGATGCTGGAGACTTCACGAAGAAGCTGCACCTCAAGGTTAATGCAATCTCGAGCGGAGCTAAAGCTCGCGTCGAGGCTGCGGGCGGCTCGGTTGAGATCGTTACTGCGTAACTAAGCAGAGATCTTCTCCTGCGACAAACGGCCCCTCGAGGGCCGTTTTTATTTCGGCCAGGCTGTATTTCGGTCAGGCCCTGCCTTGGGGGCTTCTCGAGCGTTGGGATGGACGCCTTCACCTTGCAAACCGACCCGACCTATCGAGTACACGTTGTTCACAACGAGTTCGGCGGGGACGGAGAGGGGGGGGAAGTCCAGACAGCCCGAGTCGTTAGCTCTCGTTGGTCTCGCTGCTCTCTTTGTAGACATTTGTCCTTCTCGCCCCTGGACTATCTCTCTCGCTAGGCAGCACACTGATCAGCAGCGCAAAAATATCAAAGCGAGCTGCATTTTCTGCATAGCTGCGCTATTAGAGCTTGGCGTATTTTGAAATAACTGTACTATTGCCGGTGCGCAAAGGCGCGCCGTCACAGTTCGTTTGAGAGAGGATTCAATGAGTGGTGTAGCCCAGGTGTTTCAGATCCCAGAGCTGAAGAAGCGCCTCATGTTCACGATCTCGATGCTGGCTGTGTACCGCTTCGGTATCTTCGTTTCGACCCCGGGCGTGAATGTAGACGCCATTCGGCAGGGGGTTGAACAGAGCTCGAACACGATCTTCGGCTTGATAAACCTCTTCTCAGGAGGAGCCCTCGAAGAGTTCTCGATCTTCGTCCTCGGCATATCGCCGTACATCACGATGTCGATCATTATCCAGCTGCTGACACCGAGCATCCCATTCCTCGAGAACCTCAAGAAGGAAGGGGATGCGGGTCGTCGGGTCCTTACTCGCTACACGCGGCGCGGCACGATCCTCTTGGCAATCCTGCAGAGCTACATGATCGCCAAGGCCCTGGAGGCTAAAGGCGCAGCGCTCGTTCCTGGCTTGCACTTCGAGCTCGTCACGGTGATTACTCTGACGGCTGGCACGGCGTTTATTATGTGGCTCGGTGAGCAGATTACGGAGCGTGGTCTTGGCAACGGCACGAGCATCATCATCTTCGCCGGTATCGCGGCGCGCATGCCTGCAGTTTTCGGCTCGACTGTCGAGCTGGCGCGCACCGGAGAGCTCTCGCCGATTGCTGTTCTGGCCCTGCTCTTCTTCTCGCTCTTTACGATTTACGCCATTATCTTTGTCGAGCGATCGAACCGAAAGATCCCGGTTCAGTACCCGCGCCGTATGGTGGGCAACCGCAGCACGATGGCGCAGACTCAGTACATGCCGCTCAAGGTCAACATGTCGGGAGTTATTCCGCCGATCTTCTCCTCAGCGATTATGATGCTTCCGGCAACGCTGATGACGGTTATCCCAAGCCTTAGCATGAGCTCGTTTGCCCAGTTTTTTACGCCGGGCGCGTGGGGATACGAGGCTGTGTACGTTGCTCTCATTATCCTCTTCAGCTTCTTCTACACGGCGGTCGTATTCAACCCTGTCGAGGTGGCAGAGAACCTCAAGAAGAATGGGGGATTCATTCCGCTCGTTCGGCCCGGGGCTGAAACTGCTGACTACCTGTACGGAGTTCTCAATCGCTTGACGCTCTGGGGAGCAATATACATAGCCGCCGTATGCGTAGTGCCTCAGGTCGTGTACCTCGAAATGGGCGCAGCGCAGTTCGCCTACGTATTTGGCGGAACGGCGGTGCTGATCGTCGTGGGTGTCACGCTCGATACCGCAAGCCAGATCGAGTCTATGCTGGTAGCGCGGAACTATGAGGCTTTCATGTCGAAGTCGTCCAAGGTAAAGGGTGGCATCGGTTCGGCGAGCTACCAGCGCAACCGATTGGCGCGCAAGTAAGAAGTCATATCCTAGTAACGTCTACGAGCGGGAGCATACGGCATGCGAATCGTTTTGTTAGGACCTCCGGGGGCAGGGAAGGGCACGCAGGCCGTTCTCATTTGCAAAAAGTACGGAATCCCTCACATCTCAACGGGTGATATGCTTCGAGAAGCGGTTGCCTCCGGCTCAGAGCTTGGCAAGACCGTGAAGTCGGTGCTCGATGCAGGGGAGTTGGTGACTGACAAGCTTGTGATGCAGGTTGTGGGTGACCGACTCCGGCGCGAGGATTGCGCTCGTGGGTACCTACTCGATGGTGTCCCTCGAACGGTAGTTCAAGCGGAGATTTTGCGAGATATGTTGTTCGAGCTCGGCATTGCATTGACCAGAGTTGTGCAGCTTTCGGTGCCCGAGCAGGTTTTACTCGACCGAATCCGTCACCGCGGAGGTGCTGGGGCGCGTACAGATGACACGGCAGAAGTGGCTGCGAAGAGGTTGCAGGTGTACTGGACGCAGACTGCCCCGGTAGCCGAGTTTTATCGGCAGGAGGGGCTGCTGGCGGAGGTAGACGGGGTTGGCTCCGTAGAGGAAGTCTCCGAGCGGATTTTCGAGGCCGTAGAGCGCTAAGAAGCCCTTTGGGGCCGTTTCCTGCACTCCCCTCTGGCTGCGACGGGGCTCGCCTGGAGCCGCGTTAAAGACTCAAAAAAACCCGTGAAAACGACCCTCTCGCCGGGGTGGGGGGGTTGTAATGGTTGTGGAAATATGTAGAATCTGGCGTCCTTGAGCTGGGCTCCTCTTTCGCTGCGGTATTTTGTTACCCTAAAGATGGATTGCCTGAAGGGCGTAAGCACCTGAAACCATGTGCTTTTTTGCGAGGTGGACTGAAGGGTCTGCTGAAGCTCTTGAGCTGATTTTGAAGGACTAGTCTTCGTTGGAGAGATGTTGTGAAGGTTCGAGCGTCCGTAAAGCCGATTTGTAACTACTGCAAAGTCATCAAGCGGAAGGGGAGGGTCTACGTTTTCTGTAGCCGTACGCCCAAGCATAAGCAGCGTCAGGGATAATAGCCGTTAGGAGTTTAGGACATGCCACGTATCGCAGGTGTCGATCTTCCGCGAAACAAGAGAGTCGTTCGCGGTCTCACGTACATTTATGGAATCGGCCTCACGAAGTCGAAGCAGATTCTCTCTGAAGCTGGCATCGACCAGAGCGTTCGCACTGACAACCTGACCGAAGAGCAGGTCGACAAGATCCGAAAGATTATGGAGCGTCGCGAGAAGGTGGAGGGAGACCTGCGCCGTGAGATCTCCGCTTCAATGAAGCGATTGATGGACTTGGGCTGCTACCGCGGTCTTCGCCATCGCAAGAATTTGCCGTCGCGCGGACAGCGCACTCGCACCAACGCGCGCACCCGCAAGGGACCGCGTAGGGCGCCGATCGCCGGTAAGAAGGCAGCGACCAAGACCTAAGGATATCTTTTAATAGTTGAATTGGCTCTCTAAGGAGAAGTTTGTGGCAGAGGCTCGCACAGCAGCATCAGGCGCCGGAACGGCGGTAAAGAAGAAGAAGGTCAAGCGTAACGTTCCGGTCGGCGTTGCACACGTTCACGCTACCTTCAACAACACGATTGTGACCATAACAGACCCAGCGGGGAACGTCATCGCGACGTCAAGCTGTGGAGCAAACGGGTTCAAGGGTTCGCGTAAGTCTACTCCATTCGCTGCTCAGGTTGCCGGCGATAATGCAGCGCGCAAGGCGAAGGAGGCTGGAGTTCGCACGGTGAGCGTTCGTGTTAAGGGTCCGGGATCGGGACGTGAGTCCGCGCTTCGCGCTCTGCACCTCGCGGGGCTTCAAGTCACGCTGATCAAAGATATCACCCCGGTTCCGCACAACGGCTGCCGCGCACGTAAGAGTCGTCGAGTTTAAGCTAGAGAGGCATTAGGTCATGGCAAGGTATTGCGGTTCAGTTTGTCGTTTGTGCCGTCGTGAGGGGGAGAAGCTCTTCCTCAAGGGCGAGCGTTGCTACACGGGCAAGTGCTCAGTTGAGAAGCGCGAAGGTGGTCCGGGCCAGCACGGTCGTGGGCGCCAGGCGTTCTCGAACTTCAAGGTTCAGCTGCGTGAGAAGCAGAAGGTAAAGCGTTCGTATGGTCTCCTCGAGGCTCGTTTCCGTGCCACATTCGAGAAGGCGGCTGCGACCAAGGGTGTTACTGGAACTGAACTCCTCGTTCTTCTTGAGCGTCGCCTCGACAATGTGGTTTACCGCATCGGTCTCGGCTCTTCGCGTCGCCAGTCGCGCCAGATCGTTACCCACGGGCACATCCTTGTGAACGGCAAGCGTGTGTCGGTTCCGTCGTACTCGGTCTCCCCAGGAGACGTGGTGGAGGTAGCGGAGAAGAGCAAGAAGAATCCTCTGGTAGTTGCCGCAATGGAAGCCGCGCGCTCGCGCGTTATTCCTGAGTGGCTCTCGCTCGACCAGCAGGCGGTTCGTGGCACCGTTAACTCGGTACCGACCCGTGAGCAGCTGCCGCCGACGTTCCGCGAGCAGCTCATCGTAGAATTGTACTCAAGGTAGTAACTGCTAGGTAGCGCCGGTCCTTGCCGCACGGTGAGGGGGCAACCTGGTTAACCGTCATTTGCACATAGGGAATAGAGACATGAAGAAGGTCAGTCTCAAGGACTTAATCAGCCCAAACCGCGTAGAAGTTGAAGGCGCCTCTGGCGACAGCCGCTACGGCAAGTTCATTGCCGAGCCGCTGGAGCGTGGCTTCGGAATGACGATCGGCACTGCGCTCCGTCGCATTGTGCTTTCGTCTCTCCAGGGTGCTGCGATCACCTCGATGCGTATCGATGGGGTGTCGCACGAGTTTTCTACAATCGCCGGTATCGCTGAAGATGCCACCGAGATATCGCTGAACCTGAAGGAAGTTGTTCTGCGCCTCGAAGATAAGGAAGAGGCGATACTCCACGTAGAGGCGCAGGGTCCTTGCAAGCTGACAGCTGGAATGCTCACTGGCGATCCGGCGGTAGCTGTGCTGAACCCTGAGCTCGTCATTGCAACTCTCGGCGAGGGTGCATCGATTCGTTTGGAAGTTACCGTGAAAGTTGGTCGGGGCTACGTGCCGGCAGAGAAGAACAAGGTTGAGGGCGCTCCTATGGGCACCATCTTCATTGACTCGATCTTTTCGCCCGTTCGTCGCGTCAACCTGGCTGTCACCAATGCTCGCGTTGGTCAGCGCACCGACTACGACAAGCTCGCAATGGAGATCTGGACGAACGGCAGCATTGACCCGCGTTCCGCTATCGCCCAGGCAGCTCACATCCTGGTAGATCAGCTCGGCATCTTTGTTGGTGAGGATCTGATAGTTGAGCGTGAGGAGCCTAAGTCAGAAGAGCCGTCGAAGAAGTGGAACGAGAACCTCTTCCGCCGCATTGACGAGCTCGAGCTCAGCGTTCGCTCGGCGAACTGCCTTGAGAACGCCGACATCAAGTACATCGGCGAGCTGGTGCAGAAGAGCGAGGCAGAGATGCTCCGCACGAAGAACTTCGGCCGCAAGTCGCTTAACGAGATTAAGGAGATCCTCTCAGAGATGGGCCTTTCGCTTGGCCTTAAGCTTGAGGAGTTCCCGTCACGCCGCGACCTTGACCAGATGAAGGAGCAGACCGACCACTAGGTTGTTGTGGTTCGGCAGAGCAGTTTTCGAGGTGCAGTATGAGACATGGAAAGGCCCTTAGGCAGTTAAGCAGGAACACAAGCCACAGGCGCGCGCTGTTGAGAAATATGGCGACGTCGTTCTTCGAGGTTGAGAGCTTTGAGACAACTCTCCCGAAGGCCAAGGAGCTCCGTCCGATTGTTGAGCGCCTCATCACGCTCGGCAAGAACGATAATCTTTCGGCCCGCCGGCAGGCTTACAGCTACCTCCTGAGCAAGGCAGTTGTTGCCAAACTGTTCACCGATATCGGTCCTCGTTGCAGCGGCCGTAACGGCGGCTACACCCGTATCGTTCGCACTCGCGTTCGTCCTGGGGATGCCGCAGAGATGGCGATCATCGAGCTCGTAGACAAGGCGACATCCTCGAAGTCAGAGGGTAAGGCGTCGGGCGAGAAGAAGGCAGCCCCTAAGAAGGCTCCGGCCAAGAAGGCCGCACCAAAGAAGGCTGCCGAGAAGACCCCCGCTAAGAAGAAGGCAGCTTCTAAGTAGTGGGCGGCTGTGCCTCCCTGGGAGGCGAAGCAGGCAGTACCACCGTTGTTCAACACAAATAGGGGAGAGTCCACCATGGGCATGTTTGACGGCAAGAAGGTGCTTGTTCTCGGAGTTGCTAACGACCGCAGCATCGCCTGGGGTATCGCTGAGGCGCTGCACCGTGAGGGTGCTGAGCTTGCTTTCAACTATCTGAATGAGGCGCTTGAGCGCCGTGTTCGCCCCCTCGCTGAGAGCATTGGCTGCACGAACGTGCTTCCGTGTGATGTGCAGTACGAAGAGCAGATTGATGCCATGTTTACGGAGCTGCAGAAGCGCTGGGGCTCGATTGACGCAGTTGTTCACTCCTTAGCGTACGCTGAGAAAGAGGATCTCTCGAAGCGTTTTGTTGAGACGAGCCGCAAGGGATTCCAGACAGCGCTCGATATCTCTGCGTACTCGCTCATATCGGTTGCTAAGCGCGCGCTTCCTCTGATGGCAGAGAAGGGTGGATCGATCCTTACTCTCTCGTACCTTGGCGCTGAGCGTGTTGTGCCGAACTACAACGTCATGGGCGTGGCCAAGGCCGCTCTTGAGGCTTCAGTTCGTTACCTGGCGGCTGACCTAGGACAGAACAACATCCGCGTGAACGCTATTTCAGCGGGTCCGATCAAGACTTTAGCCGCAAGCGGTATTCCTGGCCTGCGTGACATGCTCACGGCATTTGCTGAGAAGGCTCCGCTGCGCCGCAACGTGACTCAGGAAGATGTCGGCAACACCTCGCTGTATCTGCTGGGAGACCTCGGTTCAGGCGTCACCGGCGAGGTGGTGTACGTCGACTGCGGCTTCAGTATCATGGGCTTCTAGCGAGCCGTATGTCGTCGCGACCGCTGAGTGAAGCGAAGGTCGTTCTTGAGCTCGGGAGGGCACTCGTCTCGTCCCTTGAAAAGTCGTCTCCTTCAGCTCTCGACGAGCTCGACCAGTACTGCGATGCCTTTGCAGAGTGGGAGGTGCAGTGGAAGCGCCGTCAGGATGGTAAAGTCGACTTCCCGAGCCGCGAAGCGGACCTGGGGAGGCGCATCGTCGCGCAACATGCTACCGTCATCCGACTGACCGAGGAGATGCGCGCGAGCGTGGACCGCTCGCTCAAGAGCCTGCGGGTGCGCGGCAAGGGGCTGCGCGCCTACACGGACCATCTTCCGAAAAGGATCAGCACTATAAAGAGGAGAGGCTAGCGATGGCTCGAAACATCCTGTGTGCCGGATTTGTCTCAATCATCGTGACGTTGGCAGGCTGTGGCTACGCCCTGCAAGGCGGTGGCACGGTACTTCCGCCGGACGTAAAGAACATCTACATCCCAAAGGTCGAGAATGAATCGACTGAACTCGGCCTCTCTAATCTTGTCACGGACGCTCTTCGCGACCAATTCGATAGCTACGGAGCGGTGACGGTTGTGGACAAGCAGAGCCAAGCCGACGCTGTCCTGAACGTCCGAGTCATCTCTCTGGTTCAGAGCGTCGACACAGTCTCTTCTACAAATACGACAAATCAGATGGACAGCACGATGGTGCTCTCCGGTGAGCTTCGGCGTACAACTGGAAAGGTGCTCTGGAGAGACCCGCAGATTCGCGTCTCGAAGAATTTCGCAACTAATGCCAACACAGTAGTGACATCTTCCCCTGACTTCGCGAGCGGCTCGATTGCAACGTCAGACCTGTCGGGCCTTAACCAGCGAGAGCTTGCGCGCGGCCAGCAGCAGCAGGCGCTCCTCTCTATGACCACTGATGCGGCTCGAATGATCTACGACAAGTCGGTTGTTCCTGACTTTTAGTGAGCTGACGGATGTGGACGATCTATCGCCACTACCGAGGCCTGTTGTATGTCGGAGTTGGGACTGCGCTGCACTCTGAGGATCTTCAGCCGTACCAGCTCTACCGCTGTCTCTATGCCAACGAGCTTTCCCGCTCCTGGATACGGCCGTTCGGAATGTTCCATGAAAACCTGCCGAGTGGTGAGCCGCGTTTCACTCCAGTTGCCAGGATTAGGACAGTGGCGCCTGAAGACGAGCGTGAGGTGCTCGACTTCGGCTTCGACGCTTGGGGAGGGGGGAAGAGTAGGGGCGATTTTATTGCTTCTTACGATGGCGATTTGGGGCACCTTAAGGGAGTCGGCTACCTGCTTGAGAGGCTCGACGGAACCGCGGTCTCTGCCCTGAAGGCAATTAGGCTTGCTCGCCATCGTGTCGCATTGGCGCGCCTCGCTACTTCGCCTGACTACCGGCGCCGTGGATATGCTACGATACTCGTCTCGGCAGTTATGGAACTTCTGCTGTCCCAGGTAGGCGAGCTGCGCCTCCTCCTCCTCTCGGAGATTGATCCTACATTCTACGGTAGGCTCGGTTTCGTGCCATTTCCAGATCAGCACCAGCACTACCTTCCCTGGGTATCGATGATTTCAGGGTCGGGCGAAATCTCAAGGCTCGACGCGGACCTCGTGCGAATGCCCCTATTTTCCGGCATAGTACCGCGGGTGCGAGCCCTGCGAGAGTAGGCGCGGCTCGTGATGCTGTGCTACACTGCACTCGGTTTTGCGGGAGATGCGTATGTTACAGACAACTATCGATGAAGTGGAGCAGAGCTTTGTTGCGGCGAAGAACCTGAACGCGGCTCTCAAGAACTTTCTTAAGCGAGAGGGCACATCAAATCCTCAGGCAGCGGCGTTTGCGAAAGATTTCCGAGCGGCAGCGGGCTCGGGCAAGGCTCCCGCTATCCGAGCGTTCCTGGAGCGTAACTACCCGAAGCGTGAACTGTATTGCGTTGGTGTGGCTCGCTACGCCTACCCGGAGCTAGTCGAGTCGACGGTATCCAAGATAATCGACGCCCATGCTGATACGTTCAATGCGACCTACGAGCGTGGTGAGGGCCAAATTTCGGTCAAGGATGCAGCCACATTCAAAAAGATCGTCAAAGAGGTGGACACCTTGATTGAGCATGGGCTCTCTGGTACCGAGGCTCCCTCCACGAACTTTATGAAGAACATGTTGCTTGCGTCGGTCTTCGAGCCTGATGTTCTTGCGGAGGTGTTCAAAGTCCTCGGTGGTCGCTAGGCCTCGTTAGGCTCTGAAGAATGGGGCTGACTCGGCGATCGGGCTCCAGCCGGGAAAGAGGTGAGAAAGAAAAAACCCGGTGGGCCTTTACTACGGCACACCGGGTCTCTTCGTAGGATTCGCTTAGAGCGAGCCGGACGTTCCCGAAGGGGCTTACTTGCCAGCCTTAGCGGCCTGGCTCTGCAGGCGGCTGATCTTGCGAGCGAGGGTGCGCTTGTGGAACAGACCCTTCTTCGCGGCTTTTGCCATGAGCGATTCAGCGGTACGAGCTAGCTCCTGGGCATCGCTCTTTTTGCCAGCTGCGGTGGCAGCAGAGGCGCTCTTGAGAGCGGTGCGGACCTTGGCACGCGCTGAACGGTTCGCGTCGCGGCGCTTGAGGCTCTGACGGTGACGCTTAATTGCAGACTTGTGGTTTGCCATAACTGCCTAATCTCTACACTCGGGGTGTTGGTTTTTATCCAGCGGTCGCGCCTTCGCGGCGACCGTAAACGAGACGGGGGAGGATATCACGGCTGAACACCAAGCTCAATAATACCGGGCTGACTAAGCCCCCGGAAGACGGCTCTTTTTTGACTCCTCGGGGCTATTTGCCGCCTTTTTTCGGGCCCAGAACGCGGGGAAAGAAGTCGTCTGACCAAGCCTTGGTGGCCCCGGCCTGCCCTTGGTAGTGACCTCTGCCACCTTCGCCATAGGCAAGCTCGGGCGGTGCTGACATCCCAAGGAAGACGAGCTGGGCGACTCGCATGCCTTTCACGAGCTCGCGCGGGTAGGGGCCTAAATTCTGCAACTCAAGTGTGACCTGGCCTTCGAATCCGCAATCGATCCAACCGCTTAAGCTGTGGTTGAGCCACAGGCGACCAAGCGAGCTCTTGAGCTTAAGGTCGCACACTACATCGCGCGGCATCTTCAGGTACTCCTGAGTCGTGGCGAGGATTACCTCGCCAGGGAAGAGCACAATTGAGTCAGAAACTATCTCCTCCGGGTCACGCGTGGGGCAGATCCAGTGGTTGCCAACTGTGACGTCGTAGCTCGCCGGGTTCACGTGCTCTGAAATAAAGGGGTAAATGCCGCCTTTCTCGCCGAACTCTCGGATCCAGTGGTCGGGCTTGATCATACGCCTAGTGTCCTTTTGAAAGTGATGAGCCGCGTCCTTGATATTCCATCTGGCGCTGGAAATAAAGCTGCCACACCGCTCTTACGGTTAATTAGGCGTCACCGGACGGGAGGAGGAGCCTGAGGTGTTTGCCGCTGCGCATCGTGGGCGCGCCCGGCAAACCGTGGTTAGCTAGCCGGGGTATGGGCTTCCCCCGTAACATCCGGAATAGTCGAGCCGCAACGTACAGGCTACACTCTGCATCGGTACAGATACGGAACTATGCGCTCCTTGCTTCGCACATCGCCTTTTTTTCTGGTGACCCTGCTCGCGCTTGTCCCTTGCGCGGCAAGCGCCGCACCACTTGAACGCTTCGAAGTTCCGCTCGAACTGGAGTGCGCGCACGACTCAACTTGCTCGAAGACGGTGCGTTCAAAGTTTGTTCTGGGGGGCACCACGGGCCTCGTGGTAACAGGCGGGAACGAGGGGAGAGCGAAGCTCGTCTTCCGGCAGGATGGGCAGCGGCGGCTAGAGCTGTCGGGGAAGGGAGAGTCGGTGCACTCGTTGGCGCTGGTATGGGACGGGGATTCAAACCCCGAGACACTCTCGGCTGCTGGCCTCGGCTGCTTCGATTTAACGGCCTCGGGAGGAACCGCTTTTGTCCTGCGCGACCTGGCGCTTACAGCGGAATGCGCTGAGCCTGGCGAGGAGGGAGAGTGTCAGCCGCTCGAGATTGAAACTCGAATCTACGATGCGCGGGATCCGACTGGGCAGCGTTTCTCTGCCTCGGTGCTCCGTAGACCGGTTCCCCGTGCGGCTGATGAGCTACTCATCCCTTTCTCAAACCTTTCAAGGGAGGGGCCTCACGGGTTAGCACGGCTGTCTTGCGTGGGAGCAGTAGCGATTACGTTTAGACTCTCCGGTTTCAAGGATGTGAAATTCCAGCTAGGGCCGATCTACACTAATGGAGCCGAGGGATTGACGTACCTTCCCACTCCGACTCCTTCTCCGTCCGCGACTCCAACTTCTACCCCGTCGGTGACACCGACATCAGACCCGGTCGCCGAAATGGTCGCCGCTGAAATTCCGCAACCAGGTGCAACGACGCTACCGACCGCCGCGACAGACACGCCGTTAGCCGAGACGCCCCTGGCCGAGGGTTCGCCGACTCCCTCTGCCGCCGCGATCTTATTCGCTACACCGTCAGCCCTGGAGGTTTTTGAGGACGAGAAGTTGGATCAGGTCGAGATTCCGGGGGTGCCCGAGGTAGAGCCAGAGGCGCATCAGGAGGAGCCTGGAATCGTTGCGGAAAGCGACGGTGAGGTGGTCTACGGCGGGGTTATTTCGGGGCCCCGCGATTGACCCGCCTGCGTGGACTACGAGCCTCCTCCGGTGTAGTCTTGCGGCATGCCGAAGCAGTTCAACATACCACGAGGATACCGCTCCGACCTGATCGGTGAAATTAAGCGAATTCGCCATTCGGATGACCCGCGAAAAGAGGACTTGGCTCCCACCGAGATTGACCTGGGGCCGGTTGTATTCCGCATCGCACGCTTCTTCGGCTTCTGTTACGGGGTTGAGAACGCAATCGAGATAGCGTACCGCGCTCTTGAGGAGAACCCCAGTAAGCGGGTCTTCATCTTGAGCGAGATGATTCACAACCCGAATGTGAACGCTGACTTGGTCCGACTCGGGGTGAAGTTTCTGCAGACAGCCGATGGCGAGCAGCTCATTCCGTTCTCGCTGCTCCAGCCGGATGATGTTGTTATAGTGCCAGCGTTCGGAACCACGAAAGAGATCTTTGAGACCCTTGAGGGACTAGGGATAAACCCTCGCAGCTACAACGCGACCTGCCCGTTCGTGGAGAAGGTGTGGAAGCGAGGCCGTCAGCTTGCGCAGCAGGGCTACTCGATCGTCATTCACGGCAAGCACACGCACGAGGAGACTCGCGCCACCTTCTCGCACATCCGTGTCGATGGGCCGAGCGTCGTTGTGCGTGACAGGACGGAGGCAGAGCTGCTGTGCCGCTACATTCGTGGCGAGCTTCCGAAGGAGCAGTTTTATTCAGATTTTGAGGGACGGTACTCGAGTGGATTCACGGTTCCACGCGATCTCGAACGCATGGGCGTAGTCAATCAAACCACTATGCTAGCGGAAGAGACACACGAGATCTCCGGAATGGTGCGGGACGCACTCACCGTGCGCTTCGGGGGCGATGCTGCCGGTGCCCACTACGCCGACACGCGTGACACCCTGTGCTACGCGACATCTGAGAACCAGCGCGCAATGCGCGGGCTCCTCGATGCTTCGGGTGACATCGCAGTAGTGGTAGGAGGCTACAACTCGTCCAACACGAGCCACCTTGTGGAGCTTGCTGAGGGGCGCATGCCGGTATTCTACGTGCGTGACGCAGACGAGATCCTTAGCCGGAGCGAGATCCGGCACCTCGATCTTCACACCAAGAGACGCGAGCTGACGCGCGGCTGGATTCCAGAGAAGGAGCGGGTGCGAATTTTGATCTCGGCTGGCGCAAGCTGTCCGGATGCGATGGTAGAGGCAGTTATTGGCAAGATTGCGAGCTTCTTCCCGTCGGCACGCGCAGTTTCCATTCCGGAGCAGCTGCGCTCCGCGAACGCGTAGCGAAACGTTTGCCCGCTCTCTGTAACGCCCGGATCGAGGCGTAGGTAGTTGCGAAGCAGCGATTGATAGCTCTCCTGGGCGGTGAGGCAGTCGCGGCAGTGGCCTCGACAGAAAATCGGCTGATACTCGCTCGAGCCCGCAAGAAGACACGAATGTCTCGCAGCTCAAAGGCTCCGATCTCGTTGGTGTGCAGACAGATTGTTCCAACCCCGCACGGTAGCCACGCTGGCCTCCAGAGCTGTTGAGGGACGAGTGTCATTTCGGCGCGCTGAAAGGGGAAGAGTGCGATGCCGTCAGAAACGGCAGTAAAGCCGCACGTTTTCAGTGCGCGCAGGGTATTGACGTCGAATGAGTGATTGGGCGCCATGAAATAGCGGACAGGAAGGCCGTGGCGCTCAAGGATGCGAGAGCCGCTCTCGATGCGTCGAAGCTGGGAGGCGTATGTATCACCAGCGAATTCAGACATCTCTTTAATGCCGAAGCGTCGGCCGATGATTGGTAGTCCGGGGCGATGCCAAAGCGTGTGCTGGTAGCCATGCTGGGCGATCTCGACTGAACCCTCGTCGCTGAGTTGACGCATCACTGTCCAGAAGTCGGCTCGGTGTGGCTGTACCTCAAGTGCCGGGTCCTGGTTGTCGGGAACTACACCGAGCAGCGGGCAAACTTTTGACCTCATGAGGAGGGATAGGACTGCCCAAAACCTCCCCCAGTGCATCCCTGGGCAAATATCATCGAGCCGGATAATGTATCGAGCACCCATCATGCAGCCCTCCTTGAGCACAGGAGCAGTAGCCTGCCGAACGCGCTGCCAGGCTTGAGCCCGTTGTACTCGACTACTTCTCGGCCCCCGAATTCGCGCTTGAAGCGGGCGATGGCGTTCTTCGCTTCATCTCTGTTGTTGAGGGGCAGGCCGCCGAAGTCGTAGTCGTGTAGCCCAAGGTGGTGAAGCTGCTCCATTTCGTGCCAGTGCAGGAGGCGGTTCGCCCGGCCGACGAGGTTTCTCATTCCTGAGTCCTCCAGGCCGCGAAAGTGAGAACTTGAGTACAGCAGCCTGGCTCGCCGGATCCGCGAGTCGAGGACGTAGGCATGCATCGCCAAGGGCTGTTCGTTGGCCTGCGACACACTGGAAAGAATAAGTGCGCTGGCATCCGCCAATGCGGTGAGCTTGGGCCTGTTTGCGCGAGGCAGCCGCTTTTGCCGCGCGAACTCATCGAAGTACTCCGAGAAGCGCAGCACATCTTGAGAGAGCGGCGACGCAGAGAGCACGGGGATGCATCCCTCTCGCTCCGCGCGCTTGATCTTGTACCGGCAGTTGCTCGAGATGCGAGAAAAGATCTCGCCCGGCGGCTGCGTGAGATCGATAAGCTGAGTTTTGAAGGGCACAAAACCTGGCTGCGGTGCGCTCGACTGGACGAAGAACGAGAGAGCAGATCGGGGGTCAGCAACGCTAGCCGCCGAATCGAAGAAGATGTCGGTGATTGGAATTCCGTATTTTGCCCGAACTATTGAGACCACAATCATCCTTTTTCGAAACGTGAGCCCTTCGGTGTTTCGAACTGCCGGCGCCTTACGAGCCCGTGCAGCAGTGAGATGTCGCGGCGCACGATGTAAGGCTCGAAGCCGGCCCGTCGGCAACCGTTGAGAGAAGGGATGTTATCGCTAGCCACGAAGGTTATTCCCATTTGGAACCCCTCGTCTCGTAGGGTGTTGGCGATCGCGGACATCGCCGCTGGCATGAAGCCGAGCCCGCGAAATGTTGGTGGCGTGAAGGCGTTTTCAAAAAGAGCCTCACCCTTCCGGAGGGCAGGAAAGCGTCCATCGAAGAAGCTTGCGATCTGAGTGTTGTCTGCTTGCGACATAACCCATTGAACGAAGCACGGCTGACCGGCAGCCTCGACTGCAACGAAGGCACGGCCGAGACAGAGATCTGCCTGCTTCTGACGAACAGCGATTGCTTGACGGTCAGGCAGGGTGAGTCCAGGCTGCGAGAGGGAGAGGATTCTTGAGAGGTCCTCTCGGGACGCGAGTCTGAGGGAGAAGGAGCGACGCGCATCAGGCGCGGTGTGCGGTAGCGTTAGGTTCCGGCGAAGCCCTACGGAGCGGGAGACCCGCGCGATGGAGCGGGAGGCTCCGCGCAGGAGACCGGACAGGTCTCTCTGAACTGTGAGCTCTCGGACCCGGGTCGCGATGAAGGAGAGGGTTGGCACGAGCCTAGGGTGCCCTAACTCGCCAGCCTCAAGTTATGATCCGCAACAAGCCTTGTCCCTCTGCCGGCAACGGACTGATGCAGGATTAATCGCGCGCTGGGGGCAGCATCGTTACCCGCGCCTCGCTGGGTCCAACTAGCGGGAGAAGTCGAGCTCTGATACACAGGCGTCATGAATCAGCCGCCGGTGCAGCGTCACGAGCAAGCATGTGAGTTCATCATCATCTCAGTGGCGCTGGCTCTGCGGCTCTACAACCTCGGGGTGCCGTCATTATGGTTGGATGAGGCGGTTTATGCCAACAACGCATTCAATCCATTCGAGCACTTCCTTGCCCTCACACGGGGAAACAACAGCACCCCGATCCTCCTTCCGCTGCTGTACTGGCTCCTTGGTGACCTCGTCCGCGACCCATTCTTGGCGCGGCTCCCGGTGGCGGTGTTTGGCGCCGGGGCGGTGTTGGTGGTGCTCAGGCTTCGGCATGTAGGTCTCTCCAGATCGGTTTCGTTCTTCTCGGCGTTGTGGCTCGCAGTCTCGCCCCTGCAACTCCAGTACTCGCAGGAGGTTCGAGAGTACAGCCTATCAGTGCTGGTGACCTGCCTCCTGGTATACGGGTTGCTGAGGGGTCTTCTGGTTGACAACAGGAAGCGGTCAGACCTCCCACTCATCGTGATGCTCATGGTCGCGCCCTTGAGCTCCTACGGAGATATCTTCGTCGCAGTGCTCTGTGCTGCCTTACTGTTGCTCTATCGGTTGATGGAGGGCGGCCTAAGGGCTGCAACCGTACTGCAAGTTGTCGGGTCTTTCAGCGCGTCGGCACTCTGCTCGTACGCACTGACCGCACGCTACCAGTTCGGGGTCAAGGATGCAGAGTACCTGCGGATTGGATTCCCGCCGGGAGGGTTTGGCGCTGATTTCGCTTGGCTCTGGGGGGCAACCGTGAGGTACTTCGCTTCGATCAGCGGAGGGCAGGGGGGCGTACTAGTTTTTGCAATCGTTACGACTTTCACGGCCTGGGCACTCCGCTCACGTCGTTTTGAACGGGCAGAGACAAAAATTGCGGTGCTGCTGCTCGCCCTTCTTGGAATCTCGTGGGTACTGGCTTTTATCAGGCTGTACCCATTCGGTGGGCTGCGACAGCAACTCTTCGCCACCCCTCTCATCACGATCACGTGCTGTGCGGCGCTGCATCAGCTCGCGCTGCTGCTGCGTCTCCGGAGTGAGATCGTGTTCGCAACTGCTGCAATGCTGCTGCTGCCGGGCCTGGTACGTGCGTTGCCTCGGGTGTACCAGGAGCAGGAGAATATTCGCGCAGTCGTTGAAGAGATAGATCCAGCCACGGAGGACCAGAGTGTATTCGTCTATTTTGCTGCGGTGCCGGCGGTTGAGTTTCACTACCCGCGGCGCATGTTTTTTAAGTCGCGCTCTCCACAGCGCCACACGGAACAGATGGCCGCTGAAGTGCGGTCGCTTCCAGGGTGCCGAAAAGCACTTCTGTTTGCGCACATCTTGGAGCAGGATGACCAATCATTGCTCAGTGCACTGAAGGCGACGGGATACGTTGTCTTTAGGCAACGATCGTACCGCGGCGCCAAGTTCGTTGAGGTTCGTGGTGCGGCACCTTGTGGCTGATTGGGTTGGCGGACCCGCTGCCTTCTACTGCCAACTCGCGGGATCCTGTGGGTCGCCCCTGAGCCGATGCCGCATGGCTCGCATGCGCAGCATCACCTGAGTCAGTGCAGCGTGCGCGGTTCGGCCTGCCAGCGTTGGGCGAAAGACGTAACAGGTATCGTGACGCTGAAGCGTTGTGGACCACACGCTTTTCCAGAGAGCGTTCGGCCCGAGAAAATCAAAGCGGTGAGCCCCGGCATCGGCCAGATCCTGGATTGCATACTGCATGAGGAGGTGACCGAGCGAGAAATCTCTGTAGTTCTCGTCGTAGGCAACTTTTGGTGTGTAGTAGACGCCGTTCATGTAAAGCCCTAGGTGCATAGCTATCGGCTTGCTTGCGAGAAGGAGCGTGTAGACTCTGGCGTGGCCGAGGGCAGCTGCGGTGCTCCAGGCTTCGCGGTAAAACTGCAGGGTCTTGGCGCACGACCTGACAGCGGAATGGCGAGCGCCTTTCCAGCCGGCGCCCTCCAGGGTGAAGAAGCGCTCGAGCGTTTCAATTGTTGGGGAGCTGTCCACTGTAAATTCAACCGGCCCCTTCGCCGAGAGCCGTTGGAGCTTGCCTTTGAGCCTGTTTCGGAAGCTCTTGTAGCGTTTCGGGCAGAGGGCAAAAGGTGCAGATGGGGTAACCGTCAGCGTCGGGCTAAGGCGGGTCCGCCACCTGGCTGTGGGAAAACTCTCCGATTCAGCGAGCTCAAGCAGGCTGTGGAGGGCGCCGTCCTCAGGCACGTCGTCGATTGCCAGCGCCTGCCACCACTGGTCCTGCCGAATTGCGTTCCAAGCTGCCCGGGCTACTTGCGAGCGGTGGCTAGCGCCAACGATCAGGTCGGAGCGGCAGCTGTGAGGGGATGAGATGCTGCGGAGGGTTCTGAGGGGAACGCCCCGCCGGAGGCTTCGGCTGCGGAACAGGGGCAACACACCGACCAGCTCGCCACTTGAGCGCACCGTCAAGATATTCGGCACACAGTCACAGAAGAATGAGGTTGCGGTCGCGGTGCACCACTCCGGCTGAAAAAAGGGCGCATCGTGGTAGGTGCCTGCCGTTACTCTGCGCCAGTTAGGTGCCAGACCAGCGATCGCCTCGATTGAGGTAATCGTTTGGATTTCGTAGGTCGGTGATTTGGAAGGGGCCGTAGCGGGGGAGGGGGGAGACATAGTCCTCTGATGTATCGGGATGCAGCGTTCAGTGGGTCGAGACTCAGCTGAGGATGGTAGCGACAGGGGGAGGGATGTGCCCTGACCCAGTACAGGCCGGGGGTATGACTTTAGTCAGCTCTCATGTAAGATTCGGAGCCTAACGCCAAGGGGGACACATGAAAGCAATCGATGTAAGTGGAGTTTGCAACGGGTTAGTCGACATCTTCGCAGATGTCACCGAAGAGCAGTTCTCTCCGCTTGGCTTTGAACGCGGCACGATGCGGCTCGTGGAGCTTGACGAGCAGGCGAAGCTGCTGAAGGAGCTCACGCGCGGGAAGCCAGTTATGGTGAGTGGAGGCTCGGTCGCCAACTCGCTCATCGCAGTGGCACAGCTTGGCGGCAAGAGTGCCATGTACACGCGACTTGCCGACGATGAGTACGGGCGGTTCTACCACAAAGAGTGCTTGTCGCTCGGCATGAAACTCCCAGTATCCTTGGCTGATTCCGGGGCGACTGGCACCTGTGTGTCACTCATCACGCCTGATGCTGAGCGCACCATGCGCACATACCTGGGGGCGAGCCTTGAGCTCTCAGACAGCCACATCGATGGAGGTATCATCCACGACTCCAAATGGCTGTTCGTTGAGGGCTTCGTCTTTTCGAACTCTGATGGAGGACGGGCTGCGATCAGGGAAGCCATCAGAGTAGCGCGTGTAGCGAAAACTAAAGTTGCAGTAACCTGCTCGGATGCGTGGATCGTAAACGGCTTCTCGGAGCCGCTGCAGGAGGCGCTCCAGAGCACAGACCTGATATTTGCAAACGAAGAGGAATCAGCCGCTCTGTCTGGCAAGCGCGATGTCGTGGAGTCTGGTCGGGTTCTGAGAGAGCGTTTCCCGCACGTAGTTCTCACAGCGGGCCCGAAGGGAGCCTTTGTTTGGTGGGAGGGAGAGGAGATTCACGTGCCGGCCTTCCCGTGTGAGCCGCGCGACCTCACCGGTGCCGGAGATGCTTTCGCAGGAGGTTTTCTGTACGGCGTCAGTCACGGCCTAAGCCCGGCGGATGCAGCTCGGAAGGCGTGCTTCTTAGCCCACAACGTCATCATCCAGGTTGGCGCTCGACTTAAGGGTGATGTGAAGCGACTGTGGGAATCAGTCTAAGGGAACCCGCCGGAAGACATTTCGGAATGAGCGGGGTGCCGAGTCGGTTCCTGTCCTTAAGTGTTTGATATTCCAAGGGGCTATTTGCTTAGTACTTTTAGGGCATTTAGCATGTCACACGGACCCCTAAACCCCGCCATATCAGGGTTGAGTTAGTTCGAAATTGGAATCTCCGGATTGGAGTGTACGCGTGTAAAGCGTCGTACCCGCGGAGAGCGCCCGATAAAGGGATGTGACGCATGGCAAACTTTCAGGAAAGCCGCTTCTTTGGTCTCTCGCCGCGAGCGGTGTGGCTCACGCTCGCTGTGGCAGGCGTTGTTGTAGGCCTGTTCTTCATGCCTCCAGCTCTCAAGTACCTCTTTGAAGGCTCTGGAAAGCAGAAGCCGAAAGCCGCCCCGTCCGCCGCGGTAGCAGCGAAGCAGCCAGCAGAGCAGAAAGCCGCTCTTAATCCAGAGAAGCTTCAACAGGTCACGACCGAGCTTGCTGCGGTCGACCAGAAAGCCTCAATGAAGGCTCAGCCGAAAAAAGCTGATGCTGCTGATGCGCAGAAGGAACAGAAGGACTCAGGGTCTTCGGGCGGTGGACTGTTCTCAGGTCTGAACTTCCAGGTGAAGGCTCGTACGAACGGCGATGTTTTGGGCATGGGAATACCGGCAGGTGTTACTTTCGACAAGATCCAGTCCAAAGACGCACAAGGCTTTTTCAAGGCTGGAGCTGCCGATATCCGCCGATTCATTAAGCGGCAGAAGGTTCCTGCTGGTACTCAGGTCGAAGCGATGCTTTTCTTCAGCGATGCTCTTGCTGAGCTAGGCGCAGGAGTAAAGGGAGTCTCAAATGATCAGATCTGGGCCAGACTCGGCGCGCTGCATGCCCAGACGCTACGACAGCTTTCAGCGGGTGGCGCTGACCGAGGTATGCTCATGGCGTGGCTATCGATCCCAGTCGTAGCGTTTGTTGATGACGGTAGCGGCGTTCATGCCCTGCAGAAGATCCGCTCGATCTTCGCTCCGAGGATGACTCTCGTTTCAGCAGCGGTGCGTGAGCGAGCCCCGGCCGCATGGGGCCTGGGACAGTCAGCGCTCGCAAATGCGAACCTGCAGTTCGTAGTGCATAGCTCCGACGTCTCAATGGTTCGAGTGATGAACAACGGCCAGATCGTCCGTGAATTCAAGCTCGGCCGGGCGGATGCTAACGGCGACCGCTTCGTGCGCGTCTCTGGAGATGGGTCTGGGGTGTGGACGCTCCTGGCGTTTGACAAGTACGGCGCCCGACCGTACAGCAAGAGCTACGCCTTTTATCCGCGAATTCAAGATTTCCCGCAGAACCAAACCGGCCTGTACGAGATAGCCTTTGAGCCAGGCTCAGCTCGCAACTCGCTGGACAAGTTTTTCTTCATCGGAAGTTCCGGTGGCGGAAGGAAGACCAGCGATCCTATGATCGCCCAGTTCTAGCGCGACCGAAAGCGCCGGTGTTATCCCGGTGACTCAGGATGCCTATTGAGGTCGGCGCTGTGTGCCTAAACTGAGGTGGGTGTCTGTTCAGCGATCCGAACCAACTCAAGCCACTGCTCAAGCTTAATGCTCGCCCCGCCGACCAGAGCTCCATCTACCTCCGCGAGCTTAAGGATGTCGGCAAAATTTCCCGGGTTTACGCTGCCGCCGTAGAGGATTACTGCTGGTGAGCCGAGCTTGCGCGCGGTCCACTCGCCCTGGATGAACTTGTGGGCGTCTTGAATTTCTTTCAGCGTGGCAACTTTCCCGGTGCCAATAGCCCACACTGGCTCGTACGCCAACACCACACGGCCGGCGGTTTCCGGGCTTAGGATATCGAGCACGGGAGCAAGCTGCTCAGCGAGAACCCGCTCGGTTCGGACACCCGCGCGCTCAGCCTCTGTCTCCCCGATGCACACAACCGCTACGAGACCGGTTGTGATGGCGCTCTTAGCGCGCTCCGCGACGAGGGCTGAGGTCTCGCCGAACAGGGTGCGGCGCTCTGAGTGCCCGAGGATGGCAAACGTGGCGCCGAGGTCCTTGAGGAAGAGCGCAGAGGTCTCTCCGGTGAATGCCCCAGAAGCCGCCCAATGAACGTTCTGTGCACCAACAGGGATGCAAGAGCCCGACAACGCCGCAGCCACTGATGGCAGGCTTATCGTTGGCGGCGCGACCCACACATCAGTGCGAGAAGGGGGCGAAAGCTTCTCTCGAAGCTCGTGCGCGAAGGCGGCTCCGTCGCGCGGGCCCAGGTTCATCTTCCAGTTTCCGATTAAGAGGTGTTTTTCTCGCATAGAGTGCTAGGAGAGAGATTGAGTGGTGACTAGCTAAAAAAACGGCGGGCGCTTTCGCGCCCGCCTGTCGAGGAGTCGAGAGCCGATTAGAGGCTCTTGGCGATCATCTCAGTTACGTCGCACATGCGAGCCGAGAAGCCCATTTCGTTATCGTACCAAGCGACAACCTTAGCGAGCCTCTTCTGGACTACCATCGTCGAGAGGGCATCAACAATCGATGAGTGAGTGTTCCCCACGTAGTCGATCGAAACGAGCGGCTCGTTCGAGAATCCGAGGATCCCCTTGAGCGAGTTCTCGCTCGCGCTCTTGAGCGCGCGGTTGATCTCCTCAGCCGTTGTGTCCTGAGCAAGCTCTGCCACGAAATCCACTACCGAGACGTCGGCTGTCGGGACGCGGATAGCAAAACCATCTACCTTGCCGTTCAGGTCTGGAATTACGAGGCCGACGGCCTTCGCAGCTCCGGTCGTTGTCGGGATCATCGAGAGAGCCGCTGCACGAGCACGGCGCAGGTCCTTGTGCGGAAGGTCGAGGATCTGTTGATCGTTCGTGTAGGAGTGAACCGTAGTCATCGTACCACGAACAACTCCGAAGTTTTCCACCAGCACCTTCGCCACCGGCGCGAGGCAGTTCGTTGTGCACGACGCGTTGCTGATGATGTTGTGCTCCGCAGGCTTGTAGGCCGTGTGGTTCACGCCGTACGCGAGGGTAATGTCTGGGTCTGGAGCCGGAGCCGAGATAAGCACCTTCTTCGCACCGCCCTGGATGTGCAGGGCAGCCTTATCCTTCTTGGTGAATATGCCGGTGCACTCGAGCACAATCGAGACGCCCATCGTTCCCCAAGGGAGCTTTGCCGGATCCTTCTCCGCGAGAACCTTGATCTCCTGGCCGTTGACCTTGATGAAGCCGTCGCCCGCCTCTACGGTGCCGGGGAAGCGGCCGTGCACCGAGTCGTACTTGAGCAGGTGGGCAAGGGTGGTGGGATCGGTCAAGTCGTTGATTGCCACCACTTTAACCAGCTTTGACTGGTGGTTGGTGAAGAGCTGGCGCAGAATATTGCGCCCGATTCGTCCGAATCCGTTAATAGCGATTGAAACGCTCATGGGGTCTCCTTTTTCAAAAAATCTCTGTAACGAGCGCAACAGTTATAACCCCCTGTGGATTAAAAAGAAACAGCCCCTCCCATGACTGGTGCCGGGGAGCGGTATATGGCATATTTCACGGCGTTATTTGACTTCGAGGAGGAACAGTCGTGGATCCAGTCACTCTCCCCGCCGCCGTGGTGCCGCCAGTTATGGCCGAGGCCCCGAGCATCCTGAACATGGTTTTCGGCTCTGGTCTCGTTGTTCAGAGCGTACTCATCATGCTGATCGTATTGTCAGTTTGGAGCTGGGCGATCACGATCGCCAAGACCATACAGTTCCGGAAGGCGCAGAGCACCTCGGGCGAGTTTGCCCAGGTCTTCTGGGATTCGCGCAACTTCGCGCGCATTGATGAGACCTCCAGGCGTCTGATCGACAGCCCGCTCGCGACAGTCTTCACATCGGGGTACCGCGAACTGCTCCTGACTCTTCAAGAGAACAAAGACTCGGGCAGGGCTGTTTCAACGGACGTCACGGCGGAGCTTGGCACCGTCGAGCGCGCTCTCAGGCGAGCTGAGCTCGAAGAAACACACCGCCTTGAGCGCGGAGTGACCTTCCTCGCGACAGTTGCGAGCGCGGCCCCCTTCATCGGACTCTTCGGAACGGTGTGGGGCATCATGAACGCCTTCCACGGCCTGAGCGAGGCAAAGAGCTCCACTATTCAGGCGGTAGCGCCTGGTATCTCAGAGGCATTGGTTGCTACGGCAGTGGGGCTCGCGGCTGCTATTCCGGCAGCGATCGCGTTCAACTACTTCTCGGCATCGATTCGTAAGTTCCGTCAGTCGATGGACAGCTTCTCGGAGGAGTTCCTCAACATAGCGCGCCGTTACTTCGTCAAGTAGGGCGGAAGACGTCACCCCTCGTTAAGGAAACAGAGAGCCATGGGCAGCAATTTTCAGAGCGATACCGACGGTCCAATAGCAGCCATCAACGTGACACCCTTGGTGGATGTGATGCTCGTTCTTCTCGTGATCTTCATGGTAACAGCACCGATGCTTCAGCAGGGCGTTGAAGTCGATCTGCCGAAGGCAACGACGGCTCCGCTGCGTGGCTCAAGCGAGCAGATCGTGATCTCAGTGGACAAAGCGGGCACGGTTTTCCTCGGAGCTGGCAACAAGGTTGAGGTACCTGAGCTGGCTACGAAGGTGAAGGCGATCTTTGCCAACAAGCCTCCAGAGGAGCACAAGGTGTACATTAAAGGTGATTCTTCTCTCGGCTACGGCCGGGTGATGGAGGTGATGGCTGCGCTGCACGAGGGAGGAATTACGCAGATAGGCCTCGTGTCCGCATCGCCAGAAGGAAAGGGCGCGTAAAGAGGGGACCGTCCATTGACCGTGAGGTTGCTTGAGCAAAAGCCCGGAGAATACTACCGCGCAGGAATAACGGTCTCCCTCGTCGGACATGTAATCCTGGCCTACTTCGTGTTTTTCAAGCTCATCCCGGACATGGGAGACTTTCCGGATCCGGTAGTTTATTCGATATCAATTGAGAGCGGCAAGAATCTTGGCGGCGCGAGCCAGGTCCAAAAGGACGACAAGAAGAGCGAGCTTGCTCCGATGAAAAACGTCACTGCGCCGCAGGAGAAGGAGTCGGAGACCCCGCCCGAGCCGGAGAAGCCCCAAGACCAGCCTAAAGAGGAAGCTCCCGATGACGCCGAGGTGAGCACAGCTGAGACGAAGCCCACCCCGAAGCCCATCCCGACCGCTAAGCCCACGGCTAAGCCAACAGCGAAGCCGCAGCCCACCAAGAAGCCGACTGATAAAAAGGACAAGGAGACGAAAAAGAGTGACGGGGATGACGTCGACAAACGCCTGCAAGCGGCGATGCAGCGCTACCTGGGGGAGTCCTCCGACGCAGGCGGCAAGGGGTTCGGCGCGGCATCAGTTGGCGGCAGCGGGATGGGGGGCGGCGTCGTTCGGCCAGAGGCCTTCTTTGTTTACAGCAAGCTTGTAATCTCAAAAATCAAGGACAACTGGCGTTGGCACGACCCAAACACTTCGCTCAAAACTCAGGTGGCATTCGATATTGAGCCGGACGGAACGGTGAAGAACGTCCGGATACGCCGGGGCTCTGGCGACAGCGGGCTGGATGACTCAGTCGTCCGGGCGGTTATGAAAGCGAGTCCGCTCCCGCCGCCTCCAGCCAGTGTCTACGAGCAGTATTTTAAGAAGGACGTCCAGATTACCTTTGACCCCCGCGACTGACCGCCCAGCATTCGCTCGCGTCGACTGTTGCGCCCATGAGCCCAGTAAGGCATTTTTATGGGGCACCATCACTCCCTAGGAGCTCTTTCATGAAGAAGCTGTTGCTCGCCGCGCTGTGCGCTGTTGTCGCCCCTTCGGCGGCGCTTGCCCAGACTGATCTCTACATCCGAGGCGCTGGTCGCCTCATTCCGATCGCGTTGCCTAAGCTCTGCAATCCAGGAGAGGACAAGGGGCCAGAGACCGAGATCCCGAAGATCATCGCCCGTGACCTTGAGCTCTCCGGCTTCTTCGAAGTTTTGGACCCGAAGTCTTTCATCGAGACTCCCGGAAAGTGCGGCGAACCCGAGTCGACTGTGTTCTCCGACTGGACAGTTATCGGGGCTGAAGGGTTAGTGAAGGGAGAGATAGATTTCGATGGCAGCGATCTCTCGGCGAAGCTCTACCTGCTCGATGTGCAGAAGGGGCTTAAGGTGGTCGCTAAGCAGTACTCAGACGCAGAGCCGGAGCAGGCCAGGCTCATCGCGCACAAGTTTGCCAACGAGATCTTGCGATACTACACCGGCACCCCGGGCCCGTTTGGCTCGCGGATCGCGTTCTCCTCGCGAGTTGGTCGTTTCAAGGAGCTCTTCATGATGGACATGGATGGGTCAAACATTACGCAATTGACGTCCGAGCGAGGCCTGGCGCTTTCATCCTCGTGGGATCCAACGGGCACGAAGCTGGTGTACACAAGCTTCAGGAACCGAGTTCCAGACCTGTTTATTCTTGATGTCGATTCGAAGAGCGCAAAACAGCTCACTCGCTCAACCGACCTGGAGGTAGGAGGGCACTACCTTAACGCAAGCGAAATCCTTGCCTCCAAAACCGAGGGTGCGGATAGTGATATCGTGCTGCTGAACCTTGATGGGAAAGTTATTCGGAAGCTGACCCCAGCGAACCGAGCGATCGACGTCTCGCCAATCCCTTCGCCGGATGGCTCCCAGATCGCGTTCTGCTCGAATCGGGGCGGGGGGCCGCAGATTTACGTGATGGGGTCGGACGGTTCCAACGCCCACCGTGTCAGCTTCGTCACCTCGAACTACTGCACTTCTCCGGCCTGGTCGCCCGTTGGCGACAAGCTCGCGTACGTGTGTCGCGCTGATGGCAATTTCCAGCTATTTATAAGCGACACAGACGGATCAAACGCCGTTCAACTTACTAGCTCTGGGACCAACGAAGACCCGGAGTTCTCACCGGATGGTCGGTACCTAGTGTTTTCTTCATCATCGTTTGGCGACGGCAGAAGCATCGCAATTATGCGCACCGACGGGGCAAACCTGAAGCAGGTAGCTCGCAGCCGCGGCGGGGACTTTGAGCCAGCTTGGGGACCAGTGCCCCGTTAGCGTGACTCGCCGAGGCGGGTGAGGGCAGTCATCGCCACCTGTAATTCTTGGCGGTTACCTTCTTGCAAAGTCGGTCTTAGTAAAGTATCAAGTCGATACCGCGCACGACGTAAATCCTGGGCACGTCTTTTGGCGAAACGCCGAAGGATCCTTGGCGAGGTGTAAATCGCCCCCGGATTGTAGGTCGTTGACGGTACCCCGCGTGGGGTTGTTTCGGGAGGCAGGGCAGACTCGTAAACCGTCTGTCGTGCCTTTCGGTACGGCCTTACCGGAGGTTTTTTAGTTTTCGGCGAGGACCTGTCGCGGTGGATTATCGCTCGGCAGCTGCTCGTTGGAGACACATTTGGCAATCATTTCGGGAGGAAACTATGCGTAGTTTGAAAGTACTGGCAGTAAGCGTCGTAGCAGTTGTTGCAACGGGCTGTCACTGCCGCACAGTTGGCGATGGCGGAAATATTCCAACTCCGGGCGACGGTCCGCTTAAGGATATTCACTTCGCGTTCGATTCTTCAAAGCTCGATGGCGAGGCTAAGAGCACTCTTGCTGCCAACGCTGATTGGCTCAAGGCCAACGCTGGCAAGAAGGTTCAGGTTGAGGGTCACTGCGACGAGCGCGGAACCGCTGAGTACAACATGATCCTCGGCGCTCACCGTGCTAAGTCGGGAGCTGACTACCTCACGACCCTCGGCGTTCCAGCTGGGGATATCAGCACCGTTAGCTATGGAGAAGAGCTTCCGCTTGATCCAGCGCACAACGAGGCTGCCTGGGCTAAGAACCGCCGCGATCACTTCAAGGTGGACTAACCTAAGCAGTTAAAGTCTTGCGGTTGAGAAGCTTCGGCTTTATAAAAATCGCGGCTTTATAGGGACCTTAGGGCTTCCGGAAACGCGAAGCCCTAAGGTCTTTTTTTGTGGGACTTCCTATGAGACCCGTTTTCGCTCTCTTAACATTAGTGCTGATCGGTGGGTGTGCTAGCTCACAGAAGATTAGCCGCGTTGAGCGGCGCATGGAGGACTTGAGTGAGATACAGCGGGAGCAGCGCGCTGATCTGGAAGCTCTAGACGGTCAGCTGAAGCTCATAGAGGGGCGTTTGGAGCAGCTTGAGCTAGGCACCCACAGGACGATGGGGGCCGACTTGTCTGCGCTAAAGGAGGACGTCTCCTCCCTCCGCCGGCGAGTTCCGCCACCGGCAACCGTCCCCGTGGCTGAGCTTGAGGCGGACGAGGTGTGGGCCAATTCACTTCCCCCTGAGACGGCCCAGATATTCATGGATGCACTTGCGGCGTTGCGCGATGGCCGCTTCGAGGATGCCTTGCCACTCCTGCAGAGAGCCGCTGAAGAGGCGGATTCGGGTGAGAAGGGCAGCATGGTGCTCTTCTGGCAGGGAGTTTCGTACGACGGACTCCGAGACAACAAAGGGGCTTTGCGTTCGTACGCTGAGGTCGTCGGCCGGTTTCCAAAGAGCAAGCGGGCGCCAACGAGCCTGCTGCGACAGTCTGATGTCCTTGTGCGCCTTGGCGACAAGGCGACTGCGCGTGATAGCCTTAAGAAGCTGATCAAGGATTACCCTAGGTCGCCTGAGGCTGTAGAAGCCAAAGAGAAGCTGAAGGAGCTGAAGTAGTCTCTTTAGCCAGAACCTTTTGGGGGCGGCAGTGCTAACGAGACTGCCGGCTCGACGCCTCAAGAGGTTAGCGCGTTGGTATTGCCTCGGTCGGATCAGCTAGCTGCTGAGGCACAGACGGCCGGGGCAGCTCCGGGACGTGTGGCGACCAATCTTGAGGCTTCGCGGAAAGTGGTAAAAGGTACGATGGACTTTCAACAACGAGCGCGACTCGCCCGTTTTCCCCGAAGGCTACCCGAGCGGTGGCGCGGCGGCGCTGTTGCAATCGGCAATTTCGATGGAGTGCACCTGGGGCATGAGCGAGTGCTGAATGACCTGCGCTCAGTTGCAGGAACGACGCCGAAGCTGGCGCTCTCTTTTTATCCGCATCCGATAAAAGTGCTGCGCGGAGGCGACGAGCCACGCTGCATCAGTTCTGTGCGCGAGAAGGCCGAGCGTATGGCGTCCCTTGGGGTGGAAGTCCTCTACCTGATTCACTTCACAAAAGAGTTCTCTCGCATGTCAGCTGGCGACTTTGTTGACCGGGTGCTGGTCGACGCTCTGGGTGTGACTGCCGTGGTAGTGGGCGAGGATGTGGCGGTAGGGCACAACAAAGAGGGCAACCTTGAGTTTCTCTCGCGTGAGCTTCCCCAGCGCGGTATCGGGCTTCATGTCGTGCCGCGCTTTGAGCTTGATGGCGTGCGAGCTGGCTCGCGCGCCGTTCGCCAGATGGTTGAGCAGGGAGATGTCCGGGGAGCGGCGCGCCTGATGGGGTCTCCGTTCACCATTTCGGCGCGAGTTGGGCACGGCGACAAGCGCGGCACAGCGATCGGTTTTCCGACAGCCAACATCGCAGTCGGGAAGCGGCTTATTCCGCGACGAGGGGTGTACGCCTGCCGAGTTCAAGCGGAGGGGCGTGAGTACCAGGCGGTTGCGAATATCGGAATCCGGCCCACCTTCAATGCGCACGAAGAGCGGCTTGAGGTGCACATCCTCGACTTTCCGCCGCACAGCCTGTACGGGAAGCGGATGCACGTAAGCTTTATCGATCGGCTGCGCGACGAGAAGCGCTTCGGTTCGGTGGAGGAGCTTCGATCTCAGATAGGGCACGATATCGCTGCTGCGCGCGAGATTCTTTCGCATGGTTAAGAAGGCTGCCCGATTCGAGCATGCAGGGTCGGTGGAGCGGCTCGATAAGATTGTAACAGCAGCCCTCTCAGAGACG
>CAZZJR010000013.1:0-12238 GCA_964654585.1 uncultured Bdellovibrionales bacterium | reverse complement strand
TCGTTCGAAGCGAAGCTGCCGAACGATTTCGAGGAGCTGCTGCGGGCTTTTCGGCACGGCGTTGAGCAAGGCCGGCATTGAGGCGTCGCAATGTGCTGCGTCATGCTGCGGGAGTCTGGCAGGTCGCGGGCTTGCCCGAGCGCTTGCGGGTGCCACAGTATTGCAGTAACCGGTACACGATGAAGGAGCTCCTGCTAACGCTCATGGTGCTAACAGGCATTGCGCTTTGTCCCCAGTCGGCGCAGGCGCAGCAGAGCGACTTTCAGGGCTGGTTCGCGGTCTTCTCTAACATCGGAGTTGATCCGGAGCGGAAGTGGATCGTGACCCTTGAAGAGCAGGCCCGGCAGGGCGACTACTGGCAGCGCTTCAACCAGAACATCGTGCGACCGACAGTTTCGTACCAAGTCACGAAGCAATTTAGCGCCGGCATGGGCTACGCATGGGCGCCGCTCTTCTTCAACACCGACTACTACCGTATCTACCGTGATGAGAATCGTACCTTCGTGCAGCTGGCCTACACGCACGAGGGGTGGGGTGTGGATTGGTACCACCGCTTTCGGCAGGAGCAGCGCTTCATCGCAGACACGGAAGGCGCTGTTTCAAACCGTGGCCGTTACCTGATCAAGGGAAGCTATCCGCTTTCTGAAGACAAGACTTTCGGAATTGCCGCCTACAACGAGATCTTCGTTAACTACAACTCCGTCCCGAATGGCCCAACGGGCGGATACGATCAGGACCGAATCTTCATTGGCCCCTACTGGAAAATCGACAACGCGCGCTACGAATTCGGGTTCGTCGAGCAGCACACGCAGCGCTTCGGTCTTGAGGCGCGATGGGCGCAGGTCATCATGTTCTTAGCGCAGTATGATTACTAGAGGCGTTTCGCCGCCGCCCTAAACCGCAAGTATTCTTGGCTCGCGGGCTCAAGCCTGCGCCTCATCAGCCTGGTGGGTGTTTGGAAGGGGCATGCGACCATTCAATTGCTCATGCCTGGCAGAGAGTTAGCAAGAACTAACAATTATTGACCAATAGAGGGAGTTGACTAACAAGGTGCTCAGGAGTACTCCTATAGTTATAGACCCAGCCGAGCCATAGCCACAAGCAAAGCGACTAGACTCGACTTAAGGCCTGATAAAGAAATTTATTAGCTCTGACAGTTACTTCTAGGAGTTGTTAAAATGATATCTCGCTCGGCGGCTTGTACGCCCACGCCATCGAACATACCTGCTGATGGCATTCAAGGACTAAAACAGAACTGGAGAAATGACCTTACCACAGGTCTGCTCGTGTCTCTTATCGCGTTGCCACTTTGTCTCGGCATCGCTATGGCGAGCGGCTTTCCGGCTTTTGGTGGGCTGATTACGGCCATTATCGGTGGCCTGGTCGTCGGACCGCTGTGCGGCTCCAGGCTGTCAATCAAGGGCCCTGCCGCGGGCCTGATCGCAATCGCGATCGCTTCTGTTGAGGCGTTCGGCCAGGGAGATTCGTTCCAGGGGTATCGGCTAACTCTTGCGGTTTTGGTGGTGGCGGCTGGTATCCAGATGATCTTCGCAGTCTTCAAGCTAGGGAAGTTTGGGGACTTCTTCCCGGCTTCGGTGGTGCACGGCATGCTCGCGTCGATAGGCGTCATTATCTTCGCTAAGCAGATTCATCCACTGCTTGGGGTGAAGCCAATTGCGCGGGCACCGATAGACCTGCTGCTCGAAATCCCTCATTCCCTCGTGAAGATGAATCCTGAGGTGGCTCTCGTTGGCTTCACAAGTGTGCTGATTGTGCTGTTCGCCCATTCCTTTCTAGGAAAGCTCTCTCGTTACTTCCCGGGGCCACTGCTTGCAGTGCTGGCAGGGGTGGGCTTCTGCCTGTTTTTCGATTTTGCGCACCCGCACAACTACACATGGTACTCAGACCAGTACAGCGTTGACGACAAGTATTTGGTTAGTTTGCCGAGCAACTTCGTGGCTGGAATTACCTTCCCGCTCTTCGACCTAGGTAGGCTCGCCTCGGCGACCGGTATCCAGTTCGTTCTCTTGTTCGCGCTGATTGGGTCGATTGAGTCACTCCTCACCGTCAAAGCTGTTGACACTATCGATCCGTACAAGCGTCACTCCGACCTCAACAAGGATCTTCTGGCCTTGGGCTTCGGCAACATGTTGACGGCTGTTCTCGGAGGCTTGCCGATGATCTCCGAGGTTGTGCGATCGTACGCGAATGTGACGTATGGAGCCCGCACGCGCTGGTCAAACTTCTTCCACGGCGCATGCCTCCTGTTGTATGCAGTTGTCCTTGCTGACTTGATACACCTTATCCCCGTGGCAGCGCTCGCAGGAGTTCTCTGCGTAACCGGGTATCGCCTCGCGGCGCCGAAGCACTTCCAGGAGACCAAGCACGTTGGCTGGGATCAGCTGGTAGTCTTTTCGGCCACAATCCTGGCTACCCTGATCCGGAACGATCTGCTCGAAGGAGTTTTCGTCGGAGTTGTCGCGCAGTACGTGTGCTGTGTGATTATGGGAGCGCCGATTAAGTCCCTCGTTAGCCGTGTCAGGCCTGGCAGCCCGGGGGTAGACGGCCGGGTAACGATTAAGCTTCCGACCGCCTGCTTCTTCGGAAACGTGATCGGGTTTAAGCAGGCGCTTGCGCAGGCTGGAGATGCGCCGTTATGCATCGACTTCACTGCTTCGGTGCTCGTGGATCATACGTTTATGCGGGAGTTCCGGGCAATTGAGTGTGACTGTTCTCAGTCCGGACGCTCACTCGTTTCGCCAGGCCTGGATCGGCTGACACCGGTGAGTTCTCACTATGAATCGGCGCGTCGTCTTGTCGTCAGAGAGTGTCAGGCCGAGCAGCTAGCCCGCTCCTAAAAAGGTTTTATATGTCCTCAGCCTCCGGAGAAAGCAGCGCCGCCAAGCGAGCGTCAGTGGACGATATTGTCGAGCACATCGGGCACTTTCTCCCCGCACAAGGTCCTCTGAAGACCTTCGTTCATCACAATACGCTGCACCACTTTGAAGAGCAGGACTTCTTCAATGCGCTCGATAGTGCCGCTGATGTGTTCGGTGCGCGCACAGCGTTTCCCGAGACCACCTATCAGGAGTTTTACTACTCGGGTCGGATAGACATCTCAGACATTAACCGAGTCCTTGATGAGAGCCGTCTGGCGGGGGAGCCGTGGCTCCTCGGGGTCTCTCGGCGCAAGATGGTGCGTTCGCTCATGCTCGCAGCACCGGTACCCCTGACCGCGGAGACGTTGCGCTGGAGGCTTCTCGAAAAGCGCTACCTCGAGCACTACCACCACGAGGTCGCTGCCGCAAAAGTGGCTCACATTTTAGAGTTCGACGCAAAGGTCGCCGAGGCCACGCTTCGGTTGTGGCTTGAGCAGTACCAGGCAGTTGTCCAGGACTGGCACCAGGAGTGGCTTCACGGCTTGATAGACGTGCACGACCTGATGCATAGCCCGCAAGCCTCGTGGAGCATTTCGGATTCCCTCAAGCTGCTCTGGATTTCATCGATTGTTCTTGCTCGTGATGTGCTCCGGCGGAGCCCAGAGTACGGGTCGAAGCACCGCAAGCCGCACGAGAACACGGCGATTGAAGAGCTTGTCAATCCTTACTTGATAAAGTTTACCGGGGCTTTCTTGGATGCTGGGTTGGCTCACTTGAGCCTCAACGAGCGTTCGAGAGGCATGCTGTGGGCTTTTTTTGCTCATATGCGCAACACATCTCTGGCTCGTCCCGTTTGGCTTCGGGGAGACATCAGCGGATACCAAGGGCTGAACGCCTCGGAGATGATTGAGCGGCTGCTGCGGGAGCAGGGCATTGCGGAGCAAGCTTGGGAAGCGTTCCTGCTCGAGAAAGCGCTCATTTTGAAGGGGTGGGGCGGCTTGGTTCGACAGAGTGAGCTGGGGGTCCCGGGACTACCGGTGCGTGCACACCTGCGTGATTTTCTCGCAGTTCGGCTCCTCCTTGAGCGATTTGCGGCGGATTATTTCACCGAGTTTCCTGAACGGCTGCCGGACTACGGCAAGAAGCATGAGACGTTTGAGCTCATGCGGCCAGGGCTGGCCGATCTTGACGACGAGGCAACACGTATCCGCACAACAGCCTACCACCTATTTCATGCCTTCCAGTTGCTGCCATGTGGTGGCAGTGAGCTTCTGGCCCTGAACGAGCTGGAACGTGCCGACCTTGTCAGCCTGATCTGTGACTTCGACTCACCACAACGGCTCCGTGTCTGGCACAAGGCGTACGAGTGGAACCTCTACTCTCGCGCGGCTTCTGCGATTCTTAGCTTGAACGCTGGCAGAGAACCTGGAAAAAAGTCAGAGCCCGTGTGCCAGGTGGTATGCTGCATCGATGACCGAGAGGAGTCTTTCCGGCGCTACCTTGAGGAGATAAACGAGGGGTATGAGACTTTCGGTACCGCTGGGTTTTTCGGTGTGGATGCCGAATTTCATAGCCTCTACGAGCGGCCGGCGCCATTCTGCCCAGTGAACATAGTGCCGACCCATCAGGTCCAGGTTGCGCCCCGGAGGGGCTCGGAGAGCCGGCTGATGGGGCTTCAGCGGGTAAAAACCCTGCAGTCTGATGTAGAGATGTTTATCGAGACGAAGTCTCGTTCGCTCGTCCGTGGCTGGCTCCTGGCGCTTGGCGGGATTATGGCGCTCGTGCCGCTTTCTTTGTCGACGCTAGCGCCTCGGCTTATGCACCGCTTCCGGATCTACCTCAAGCGGGCCCTGCTTAATCCGGCTGACGAAAGCGCAATCATGTTCGCCCAAGATGAGGGCGAGAGCAGCGATGGGAAATACACACTGGAAGAGATGGCGCACAGAGTTCGCACGTTGCTGCTTACGACGGGACTCTCCAAAAAGCTGGCCCCCCTTGTGGTAGTTATGGGGCATGGGTCCTTTAGCACGAACAATCCGTACCGCTCGGCGTACGACTGTGGAGCGTGTGGTGGTCGTCCGGGACGGCTCAACCCGCGGGTGTTCGCGCTGATGGCGAACCGCAGGGATGTTCGGGCAAAGGTGCGCGAGCAGGGGGTCGATATCCCGGACACCACATTCTTCTTGGGCGCTTTTCACAACACCACTACTGATGCCGTTGAGTACTTTGACGTTGACTCGCTTTCGCCGATTAACAGGAAGATCTTTGAAAAGTTCCGCGCTGATGTTGAAATCGCCCGCGCCCAGAATGCCCTTGAGAGGTGTCGTCGTTTCGATGACACGGAAGTTCGCACCGTATCTGAGGCGATCGCACACGTCGAGTCGCGCGCCCATCACATTGCGCAGCCTCGCCCTGAGTATGGGCACGCCACAAATGCAATCGCCGTCGTTGGCAGGCGACAGATGACGCAGGGGCTCTTCCTCGACAGGCGTGCGTTCCTAATATCGTACGACAAGACGGTCGATGCAGAGCTTTCTGCCTTGCGAAACCTGCTGCGAGCGGTAATCCCCGTCTGCATGGGGATTAACCTTGAGTACTTCTTTTCGGCTTTAGATAACCAGAAGTATGGCGCGGGCACAAAGCTTCCGCACAATGTTACGTCTTTGCTGGGGCTCATGACTGGGTACTGTAGTGACTTGCGAACGGGACTCCCACAGCAGATGATCGAGATTCACGAAGCTACGAGGCTGCTGTTCGTGGTTGAGCAGGAGCCGGAGAGACTTGAAGAGCTGATGCGGCTAGAGCCTGAGCTCGCGAAGCTCATCCGCCATCATTGGGTCATGCTCATGTCCTACTCGGCGGAGAAGAATGAGATGCACTACCTTGACGAGTTGGGAGTATTTCGCAAGTTTGATGAGCCTACCGTTGGGCTGCAGCGGGTGCCATCATCGCTTAGCTGGGTTGTGGGCAAGAAGGGGCACCTCGATTTTGTTCGGGTGGGGGCATGACGACTGATAGCGTGGTGCATTTTCTCGCAGGGGGGATTTTTTACGGTCCTCTGGTTTCCCTCTGCCTCTTGAGCCTGATTGGCTTCACTCCGCTTCGCGTCAGTGAGAAGGTCGTCAAGCGTACAGTTGCGCTGGGCCAGTCAGTCGGATTTTTCGCCGGCATGCTCGTGGCCTTCCACATGGTTCGGGAGTTCTTGGTGCATGGGGTAGTCACGCCGATCCCAGTGCTTCACTACCACCTCTTCTCATTTGGGCACCACGTAGTGGAGCTGGGTCTCCAGCTCGACTTCCTGAATATCTGGTTCGTCGTAATGGCCACAATCTTGTCGAACATCGTCGGGGTGTTCTCTCAACATTACCTCCATCGTGATGTTGGTTTTTATCGTTTCTTCTTTCTCATAGTGCTGTTTCTCAACGGCGTGCTCGTGGTCTTTATGGCTAGCGACTTTCAGGGGCTCTTTGTTGGTTGGGAGCTGGTTGGCATTACGTCGGCACTCCTCATTTCGTTCTTCACCGTGAGGCGAGAGACTATCGATAACGCGCTGCACGCATTCTGGGCCTACCGAGTGTGTGATATCGGGTTGCTCTGTGGTGCTGCGCTTCTTGCGATGTACCTCCCGGATGACCGATTCGGACTCGGAGTCCACGCAAAGAAAGCCCTGCCTGGCGATCTCTACTACTTGGTGCCGTACCTCTTTCTCTTCTCCGCCATGGGCAAGTCGGCCCAGTATCCGTATTCTTCGTGGCTTCCTCGGGCGATGGAGGGGCCTACCTCGTCGAGCGCGATCTTTTACGGCGGGCTGTCGATCCACGCAGGCGTGTACCTGCTTCTTCGGCTGCGCCTGCAGTACGATGTGCCCGAGTCGATGCTCTGGGCGACCGGAATTGTCGGAGCAGTTTCATGCCTGTACGGAGTGCTGCTGAGCCAGGTGCAGAGCGATGTAAAGAGCGCCCTGGCGTACGCCTCGCTCTCGCAGGTGGGAATCATGTTTGTCGAGATCAGCTTCGGCTGGTACTACGTAGCGACGGTCCACTGTATTGGTCATGCATTCCTGCGCACGTACCAGATTCTGAAATGCTCCTCGATCATTCACCAGTTCGTTGCTTTTGAGGATGCCCATCAGTTTGACGCTGAAAGCGCTCGGACAGGCATTGCGCCGGTATTAGTTCCGCCAAGGTTGTTGAATAGGCTCTTTAGCCTCTCCTTTGACCTTGCGCTGCGGGCGGCGTCTGGGCGTAGCATCTTGGTAATCTCTCTTGAGCGGCTATCGTACCGGTTGCAGGCGTTCGAAGAGGCCTGGCTCGGCTTCCTTGCCCGCTCTGGGCGACGAGACAGGAAGGAGAGGGCTGTGCGATGAGTGAGGTCAACACTGAGTTTGCCAGTCGCATACTTCTAACCGCGGTCTTCGTCGTAGCTGCTTTCGTTGAGTCACTCCGCGAACGCAAGGCCCCCGCAAGGTTTAGTAGGGGCATGGCTGTCTGCGTAGCGGTGATTGGTCTCTCAGTGGCTTTGGCCCAAAGCCTCGGTATTCGAGTCGAGGAGGGTGGAGTCGCGATGGGCCCGATGGTCGTTGCCCACCAGGCTGCGTACGTGTCCCAGCTTACCTTCGAGGGGAAGTACCTCTGCTCGGTTGTCAGCACTGTTCTTTTTCTTGGATCCGTACTCTTTGTCCCCTCGGCACCTCTGGTCAAGTTCAGGATGAGCCGCGTCTTTCTTATGCAAGCGCTGGTGATAGTGCTGATCGAGGTTCAGAAGGTCTCAAGCTTCCTCTCGTTCGGGGCTCTCCTGATTCTGCTCTTCAATGGCGCTGTGCGCCACCACGCGCGAAGCCTGCCTCAAGATGAGCGTGGCGAAGTCCGCGCGCAGGCCTTCCTCTGGTACCACGGGGTGGCATTATGCGCGATCGGCGTGTCGCTCCTCTTGCGACTCTTCCAGGAGACAGGGTTACTCGTGCCGCTCCAGGTTGGGCAGGAGATTGGGTTCCTGCAGACTCTCGACCTCTCAATGCTCTGCTTGGCCTCGGCAATTGTGGCCGGTATCTTCCCGTTTCACGGTTGGGTTGTGCCTTTTCTCAGTGCGCCAAGAGGCACTATTTTTCTGCCACTACTCTGCATAGAGGCTGGGCTTCTCTTCTTCTTCCGCCTCTACGCGCCGATAGTGACCCAATTCTGGAGCCACTCATTCGTGCTCATGATTCTCCCGGTAATTGGTCTGCTGTACGCAGCGCTGCTCTTCTTTGGGGAGACTCGCTTAAAGCGGATACCGGGATACCTGTACCTCAGCCACGTCAGCCTTATGGCGCTAAGTGCCAGTGGATTCGAGGAGCTTGGAATGATGTCTTCGATGCTCGATGGAGTGAATGTGCTCGTGGCAGTGCTAGGCTTACTCGGCGTATGTGCCCTGTTGACCAGCCGTTTCGGTGTCCGTGGAGTGCTGGCCCCAACAGGTTTGGGGGCACTCTTTCCGGAGCTGGCCGCCTGTTACCTGGTGTGTGTGCTTTCGCTTGTCGGATTCCCTGGGACTCTCGGATTTATCGAAGAGGAAGTAACTATTGGACAGGGGCTTGAACACCACGCATTTCTCGTTGGAGTGGTTGCTGTTGCACTGACACTGAACGGCTTTTCAGGCTTCCGTCTCTTCGCTCGTATCTTTTATGGACAGGCAGTAGAAGAGCGAGACCCTGAGACGGCCCTGTCGTTCCGGGAGCGTGCAGTTATCTTCTTCATTTTAGCGTTGATCGTGCTAAACGGCGTTGCTCCGAAGTTCCTCGTTTCCGCGCTGACAGACTTTGCGTCCTAATTCCCTTGCCATAATCGGCTCCGCTCCAAGATAGTGTCCCCATGGATTCCGATTTTACATTCGCGAGATGTGGCTCTCTTGAGCTTTTGGTGCTTCGAAGATGGTGGGAGCAGGGCATCGTGCATGGCATGACTACTCGCCAGATCTCTTTTAGCCTCTCCGAGGCAGAACATGCGACATCGGTTTTCTGTGCGGCGGTGGGAGCGCGCTCGCTTGCAGCTCCAAAGCAGTGTCACGGCAACGAAGTAATCGACCTGCGCGCTAGTGCGGTTCTTGCGCGAGCGCTAGCTGAGAGTGGCGGCAACATGTGCCGTTTTCGGGAGGGGGATGCCGTGCTCGCTCCAGCAGCGTCGCCGCACTCGGTTGCCTTCGGTGTGATGAGCGCAGACTGCGTGCCGGTCATCGTGAGAGGGGAGACTGGTTGGGCGCTCATCCATGCCGGTTGGCGGGGATTGGCAAACGGAGTTATCAGGGAAGCGGTCAGGAAGCTTGGGGCGCCCCTTGAGGCGGCCGTGTTTCCATGCGCCGGGGGTGATGCATATGAGGTTGGTCCCGAGGTGGTCTCTGCTATCGGGGCGACGGCTGTTTTCCGGCCCCAGCTCGGCCGAGAAGGGTTCTTTCTGCTCGACACAGCGGCCACAGCCGTCAGTCAGTTACGCGCTATCTCGCCGAGACTGCAGTTTGCCTCGAGTGGGCTCTGCACCATCACCGACCCCCGTTTTCACTCGTACCGAAGGGACGGCGAGAGCGCGGGGCGAGCCATAACGTTTCTCCTGCCTGCTCAGGGAAACCCCTAAATTCTCGAAGGTAGCGGCCCGGAGCGTTCAGTTTTCCCGATCTTCCGCCGAATTTTAGTCATAGGGCGAGGCAGAGGTGATACCATCAAGGGACCACTTCGCGTCCTAACGGATCGCCGTTGTTCAATCGCACCCTGGGTGCCTTGCCCAGGGCTTTTTGATGGAGATGAGTAATGGAGCGTGCTGAGCGAGAGCTGATAGAGAGAGAGTTGCCGGGAAACTTCGAGTTGAGGAAGTTGTACGAGCAGCATAGAGATTTCGAGGACCGACTCGGACGGCTAGCGCGGCAATCGTTTCTCACTCCTGCCGAAGAGCAGGAGGAGCGGAAGCTCAAGCAACTCAAGCTGAAAGGAGTGGAGCGGATGCTCTACCTCGTTGGCGGCGGTGCAGCAGCAACTCTGTAACCCCAACAACCATACGCAGAAACAGGAGAGGCCCGAGGGCCTCTCTTTTTTTGTCAGGCTCTTCGTGAAATCGAGTGGGTGCGACTCGGTGCTATGCCGACGTGAACGTGCTCAATTAGGTTACAAAGAGAGCAACGAGAACAACGAGAGGTGCCATATGCGGGGCAACCCTCCTCCTCTCTCCGTCCTCGCTGCCTCTTTGTGCTACACCCCCGTGCACGTGCCCATGCCCGTACTCGGACTGAAGAGGTCATCCGGCCCCAAAAAAGCGAAATGGGACCTCTCGGGGTCCCATTCCAGGGAGCGCCGCCGGGGTTGCCGGCGACGCAGACAGAGTATGGCACTGTCCCTATGCTGCCCGGCGCCGAGTGCGAATCTTCGTCTTGGCGTTCAGGATTGCATAGCGCGTTTTGTCGGGATCGAAACCGAAGTACCGACAGATCGAATTAAAGGAGAGAATGTACTCGTCGTCTTCATCCATCAGGTACGTAATTGCCTCCTGCCTGAGCTCTGGCCCAGAGCTGAGGTCTTCGATGGTACGAAGAATCATCGCCCGCATTAACTCACTGACCGCCGTGTATCCTTTCCCGCCGAGATGCGCGAGGTCCATTTCAGGTAACCGGTCCGAATTGCTCACCACAGACTCCGTGAAATTTAAAGCCACGAGTACCTACCTTGAAGCAGCTCTTAGTTTCACAACATCCAAGATCCAGAAGGTCTCTCGGAAAGTCGCGCCACTGCATCGCACGCTTCCAAAACCTGTGAATCAACGCAATTGAACCAGCCGTCAGAGATTGCTCCCTGACGACAGACTAAACGGGTTATGAGGTTTTCTCGGAGGAGGTGCGCTTAACAGGGCGCGCATTTTTTGGGCTTTTAAGTAGCTGAAATGAGCCCGTATATTTAGCGAGCTTGTGGTGATGCCTCTGGAAGATGGGGGTTTTCGGGCGAAATCGGCGATTTTGGACCGCTAGGCAACCAGCCCTTAGACAGCGCAGGCCTGCACTACAGAACGCGCTCTAGGGCGAAATCAACCACGGCAAAGAGCGCCTCGCCAGCAGGATTAAGCGCGTGCAAGTCGCCCCCTAGCGCCTCTGTGAGCGCCTTGGAGGCGGTGTCGGCGTACGAGGCAGCGAGGCGCTTTGTCTCCGCGATCACTGGACCAGATTTGAGTTGCTCGAGAGAGGAATCTACCCACGCCTGCTCCTGGGCGTTCTCAAGAGGAGGCGAGAGCAGACGCTTCGCTTCGGGGTCTCCTGACTCAAGCCACAGCACGTTCACGAGCGAGGGTTTCCTCTCGAGAAGATCGAGCCCCTGCTTCTTGCCGAGAGTTGCTTCGTCAGAAGTCACGTCGAGGATGTCGTCGATGATCTGAAATGCGATTCCAAGGGACTCACCGAAGGTGCTCATGAGTTCCTTGGTGCCAGCAGGCGCGCCCGCAAGGTGAGCTGCGCAGAATGCCGCCAGGCGGAAGAGGGAAGCTGTCTTGCGCTGCGCAATCGTTAGGCTTGAGGCTCTCGTATGATGCTGCGTATGAAGCGTTGATTCGAGAGCCTCGCCCTCTACCAGCTCAATACAGGCCTGCTCTGTTGCGGTGATTATCTCATCGTCGAGCTTAGCGCAGAGCCCAAAAGCCCGCGTCAGGAGGAAATCTCCAGAGAGCAGGGTGGCAGCCGTCCCGAACTTAGCGTACGGCGATGGCTGGTGGCGACGCACCGGCGACTGGTCGATGATGTCGTCGTGCATTAGGGTCGCCATGTGAATCAGCTCGATTCCAGCTGAGACGTCCAAGAAATCATCGTCGATCGCCTCGACACCGAGCGCCTTTCCGCACAGCAGAGTCAAAACCGGCCTGATGCGCTTGCCACCTAAGCCAAGGAGGTAGTCCGGGATGTCGCGCATAGCGGCGACGTCAGACTTAAACGAGGCTCGGATGACCGTCTCGACGTCTGCGAGCTCAGGCACGAGAGTAAGGGCGTGGGCGAAGCGCTCTTTGGCGCTGGACGGGGATGGGGCCTTGCCAGGCGTGGAGGGGGCGGAGGAGTTCATGACTCGGGGGAGGCTATCACGAGGGCGCGACGGGTACTACCTCCCGCCCCATGAAGGGGCGAGGTTGGGGGCATTCGCCTCGCCGGTTTAATGACTTGCCATGCCTGCGGTAAGCTTGTCGAGCCGAGCGAGCCCTTCGACTCCCTTCGACTCGCTTCGGTCGCTCAGGGCATTCGCCTCGCCGGTTTAATGGCCTGCCATGAGCGAGCCGCCATGGCGGCGAGTCGAATGGAGGAGGCCGTAGGCCGACGGGTGTCCAGTGACATCACTGGCCGTCCATTCGAATCCTGGCTGCGCCAGG
>CAZZJR010000012.1:45016-52260 GCA_964654585.1 uncultured Bdellovibrionales bacterium | reverse complement strand
GCGTGCCGCAGACCAGCCGAAGACCCTCGATATGGTCTTCTGCGGGCAGGTAACGAGACACCACACGCGGCGGCGCGAGCTGCTCGATGCCATAACGTCGTACGCTGAGCAAACGCAGGCTTTCATCCCGCACTTCTACGTTCGCTCCGGTCATGAGGCTCCATGCGCCGCACACTTCGTCGAGCCTGCGCTTTGGGGAGTGGAGATGCACCGTGCCGTTAAGCGCGGCAAGATAAACCTTAACGTCGGCATAGACCTCTTCGAGAGCGGAGCTGGCAACATGAGGCAGTTCGAGGTAACTGGCACCGGCAGCTTCCTGCTGGCAGAGAAGTCTCCTGGGGTCGAGCGATACTTTACGCCCGGCATTGAAGTCGAGACCTACGGATCATTTGATGAGCTCGTCGAAAAGACGAAGCACTACCTTGAGCATGACCAGGAGCGGGAGGCAATTGCACGCCGTGGACAGATGCGCTGCCTGGCAGAGCACGGCATGACTCGCCGCTGCCAGGAGATGCTCAAGCTCTTGGAAGACGGCCTCCGCTCTCCACCCAAGCGCCAAAGCCGCAGTTCCGCGCTCCGGGTTGAGGTAACTCGGTCGATGGCGATGAGCCCGGAGGATCCAGCGGCCCTGTTGGAGCAAGCCTTTGAGGCACTAAAAGAGAACCGGGTCGAGGAGAGCTACAAACTGGTGCTTGAGGCGCAATCTCTTGGGGGTACTCACCAGTGGCTCCACTATGTTCGGGCATGCTGCATGTTGAGGCTCGAAAAGATCACAGAAGCGCTGGAGGACCTACAGCAGGAGATCAATCTCTTTCCTGGCAACCATCCGGCCCGCGAGCTGCAACAGCAGCTATTCGCGGCATTACACCAGAGCCCAAAGAGCTAATCACAGCGAAATGAGCATCCGGGCCTTGATTCTCCGCAAAACTTCTGCGGCATGTGCGACAAACTATCAACGCGCATCTTTAAAGAGATAGTCGTGTTGCGATAGTGCTTGGTCGAAGCGGTATCCTTGCGCCTGCAGGTACTCGTTCATGCGCTGCGGATTACGGCACTCGATGAGCAGGTTCTTAAACCTAAACTGACCGTGGTCCACCCCTTGCAGCACCGGCAGCTCAACACCCTCGACGTCGAGCGAGAAGAAGTCGATCGAGCTTGGAGCCTGCGCCTTTGTGAGGATGTCGTTTAAGGTCTTCGCCTCCGCGCCGAACGTAAAGAGATCTTCGTACGGCTGAAGGAACTGCCGCGACTTCTCAAGGTGCTGCGTCACATCCGGCAGGTCAGAGCCCGGAAGCTCCGAGACAGACATCAGGTTTGAATACGTAATCGGCACGAAGCGATCTACGTAGCCGAACGGTACACATGCCGCGCAGTATACCTTCGTCTCGGGAGCACGATTGGCTCGGCACTTGAAGAAGTTCATCTGCGACGGCTCGACCAGCACTCCCTTCCAGCCACGGTACCGCTCGTAGTAGAGGGTGTTAGACTGCGTAACGCCATCGTTTGCGCCGATCTCAACGAAGAAGCCCCCATCGTAGTTGAGGAACTGCTCCATTTTCTTGTCGAGGTCGTTTAGTCCGAAGTATTGCCGTGCTGCTTCCATGCCCCCTCCGCTTTCCCCGATAATTCAACCACACTCCTTCGTGCTGCCGCCAGGTGGTTTAGCTGGGGCAGAGGGCATCTAGTCGGCGAGGTGCAGGGAAGCGATGCAAAACCCGGCCCACCGCGGCGTGAGCCCGCTTGATCACCTGAACGCACATGGGTCCGAAACAAAAAATCTGGGATTCGGGCATGTTCACGTGTACGTGCACGTGCACGGGTGATTACATCAAAGGGGGGAGGCGGATGATTGGCACAAAGAGGGCAGAGAGCCGGACCGCTCCTTCTCCTACCCCTCGTTGTTCTAGCCGTTCTCTTTGTTCAAATATCACCCCCGGGGCACGGATGCGCTTACGTGCACGTGCCGTCGGATTCACCGAACTCAGTCTTAATTCCGCGCTCCACCAGCTCTCGGTGCATCTCACGAATCGTCGCATCTGGTCTCCAGAACTTGGAGAAGCCGCCACTCTCCCAGACAGCGCGCGAGTCGAACACGAGGAAGAACGCCGTTAGCTCTGAGAGGTGCCCAGTTCGCCCTCCGCCGCGCAGCGGGAGCGTTGAGGCCCGCGCCAGAATCTCTTGCGCTGCGGCAACCGGCTCTGATTCAAGGCGCGCGCGAAGCTCCGCTAGCCGCGCAGGATGCAGCCCACGCCGAACAACGACAGCGAAGCGCGAGCTCTCGGTGTTGGCGCCCTGCAGCACAGCTTCCCAGGGGTCGAGGTCATCGTCCGCAGGGTCGAGCGCCCCAATAAAAGCGCCCGTTGCACAGAGCTGCTTGAAGCGCGCGACAAAATCATCGGGCTGAATCTCGCCATCTGTGCCGAGGCTCGCAAGCACTAGCAGAGAATTGAGCCCTGTGAGCGCATGCAGCAATGTCTGGTCACAGAGCGGGCTTTCGAGCGATACCTCGTGCCCCATACAGAGCACATCCCCACCCACATCCACACCGATCACGAGATCTAGGCCTAGCTGCTGCGATGCTACGTTCAGGTCACGCGCCACGGCAGCACTGCCCTGAGAGGGGTCGATTACTAGCACCTCGCGGTCTCCGAGGGCCTGCGCAATGTGGGCTTCGACGTGGCGCACACCATCGATCGTGACCATCCCGCCTCGCCCGATTCCCACGACTGGCGCGAGCTGCCGCAGATTACGAAACTCGTGCACGGCTCTCGGCCGTCGCTCTGGGTCGTGCTCGCGCCTCTTCAAGGTCAGGCCCCCCGGAATCGCCGTGGCTCCTCGTCGCTCAAGCTCATGCACGAGCGGGACTGTCGACACAGCGTCCCCGCCGCCGCCGATGCCCAGCACCGCCACTCTCTTTCCAGACACTGCCCCGAAGAGCTTCTCGAACTGCTCAGAGCGTGAATGTGAGCTGCTCATGGGCTGCAATGCTTAGCGCGCTGCGACGTAGCCGCCCGGGACGCCGCCTTTTGAGTACACAACCTGGTAGAGCTGCACCATTCGGGCATGGAAGAGCGCCTCGCAACCATTCAGGTAGTAGGTCCACATCCGGTAGAACTCCTCTCCGTACTTCTCTTTCAGGCTCGGCCAAGCGGCGTTGAAATTCCTGCACCACGCAGAGAGAGTCTTGGCGTAGTCGGCTGAAAAATTGTGGAGATCCTCAATGACGAGCCCCTTGCGCGCTGGATCGATCAGCTGCGGAAGCGTCGGGAGCCAGCCATTCGGGAAGATTCGGCGCTGCAGCCAGAGGATGTACTGGTCGAGCGGAGTTGCGGAGTGGCGCGAGAAGATCTCTGCTGAGATCACCTGCAGCGCGAAGAGGCCGCCCGGCTTGAGGCAGCGCTCCACCATCGAGAAGAAGGTCGGGATGTTCTTGCGGCCAACCGCCTCGATCATCTCAATCGACACGATACGGTCAAACTCACCGGAGTACTTCTGGTAATCCTCAAGCACAATCTCGACGTCGAGGCCGGCACATCGCTGGCGAGCGAGCGCAGCCTGCTCCTTCGATACGGTAAGCCCCACGACAGAGACCCCGTAGCGCGAGGCCGCATACGCCGCAAAGTTGCCCCAGCCGCAGCCGATGTCGAGCACACGCATGCCAGGCCTGAGCCCGAGCTTGCGGCACAGGATATCGAGCTTGTCGATCTGGGCGTCTTCGAGGCTCTTCGCCGTTCGCCAGTATCCGCACGTGTAGGACATCGATGCCTTGTCGAGCATGAGCGAGAAGAGGTCGTTTCCGAGGTCGTAGTGCCGTTCTGCTACCTCAAACGCTTTGCGCCCGACCTGGCTGTTCACCAGACGATCCATCACAACGTACTTGATGAAACGTGGGCTGAGCTTCTTGAACGACGGAGCGAGCTGCGGGTCCTGCGTGACGAGGCGGTACATAACGCCAACCAGGTCCGGAGTCGTCCACTCGCCGCGCATGTACGATTCGCCAAGCGCGTAGAGACCGCCTCGGCGAACGATGTCGAGAACTGCTTGGGGCACCTCAATCTTGTCGGGGCTCGTCGCAGCCTGCGCGATCACTTCAGCCGTTTGCATAGGTCTTCTCCTCTGGTGGCGCCGCTCCCGCTGGGCCTCCTCTTCTGCGCCGGACAAGGCGCAGGAGCCACAGCAGCCCGAGTCGGGCGCGGTGAATAATAGTCTGCCGGGAACGAATAGTATAGCGGCTCAACGGGCATGGCCGAGGTTCGGGAGTGGCCTGAGCTCCGAAGTAGATCTTGATCGCCTGCAGGTGGATGCGAGGCATCGTCAGCAGCGAGGTTACCGGGTATTTCCAGATAGTTGCGCGCACGCGCTGCGGTGTCGCATCGAGCGCCTCACCGCGCAGCGTAGCGCTGAATTCCAAAGCCCCTTCTCGGTGCAGGTCAACCCGCACCGAGAGCGATTCCCCTTCCCGCTCGAGTCGAACCGAGTAGTCCCCGCTCACGTCGTAGAAGGGCGACACGAAGAACTCCTTCGGAAAGCGCCACTCCACCGGGAGGCTCGCTGGCTCGCACACCAGGGGGTAGATGTGCGTCTCGCCGAAGGTGTTGTTGACCTGCGTCACGAAGCCGATCGCTTTGTCATCGGCGTCGAAGCAGGCGAAGAAGCTCACAGGGTTGAACACGTACCCGAAGTAGCGCGGCATAGTGATGAGCGTTATGCGGTGTGGGCGCGAGAGCTGGCCATGCTCGCGCAGCACCTGCTCAACCCGCTCGCGCAGCGTGCCACTTCCTTCGAGGTAGTCGTTGGTGCGGATACTGAAGAGCGCGAACCGGTCCTGCGCGAAGATACGCGGAGAGACTGCCAAGCTCTGGAGTTCGTCAAGGTCCAGCTCAAAGGTGAAGATCGGGTACGAGAAGGAGTGCGGCTTGGGGCTTGCCCGCCAGTGCGCCACCTCGCCCCACGAGATCTTCGACCTCATAGGGAGAGCCCCAGGGCAGATGTGACGTCGAGCGCCGAGCGCACGGCATCCTCGTGGAATCCGTGGTACATGTACGCCCCACAGAAATAGGTGTTCCGCGAACCGTTCATCGCACGCACCCTGGCCTGGCTAATCGGAGAATCCGGTGTGTAGATCGGGTGCGTGTACTCAACTTCGTACAGCACCTTCGTCGGATCGATCATGTTCTGGCAGTTGAGGGTGACGAAGTAGTCTCGCTCTGCGTTAAGGCGCTGCAGCTTGTTCATGTAGTAGGTGATGGCGACCGGCGAGCTGCGATTCGATGAAGCGCGGCGACGGTAGTTCCATGCCGCCCAGAGGCGACGCTTGGGCCCGAGCACCGAGGCATCTGTGTGCAGCACGGTGCGGTTCGTGCTGTACCTCCACGAGCCGAGCGCGGCGCGCTCTTCGTCACTCGGGTCAGCGAGAAGCCGCAGAGCCTCGTCGGCGTGCGTTGCGACAACTACTGCGTCGTAGCGCTCCGGGGCAGCGCCGTCCAGCGTGAGTGTTGCTCCCTGGGCATCGCGCGAGATGGCGCGCGCCGGAGCTGCGAGCCGAATCTCTCCTGGGAACGCCGCGCGGAATGCGCGCACGTAGGCGTGGCTGCCGCCCACTACGGTCTGCCACTGCGGGCGCTTGTGAAGCTCAAGCATCCCGTGGTTGTTAAAGAACGAGAAGAACGAGAGCGCTGGGAACTCAAGCGCGTTTGAGTCCGGGGCCGACCAGATCGAGCCGATGAGCGGCGCCAGGTAGTGATCGAAGAAGAACTCGCTCGTGCCGAGCTTCTGCAGGTACTCGCCGAGCGGCTGCTCGCCAAGGGTGCCCGCACGTAGGTCGCGCAAGGCGCTCCTGTTGAAGCGAAACTGCTCAATGATCATTCCGATAAACTTGAGGTTTAAGAGGTTGCCGGGCGCTGCCAGGAACTCTTTCACCGAGGGGCCCATGTACTGCAGGCCAGTGCGCTCGCACGAGAAGCCGAACGACATGTCGGAGTCTTGGCGCTTGATGCCGAGCTGGTCGAGGAAGCGGTAAAAATTTGTGTAGTTGCGCGGATTGCAAACGATGAAGCCCGTGTCGACCGAGAGCTCCGGGTTGCGCGGGTCGTTGACCACTCGGGTGTTGGTGTGTCCGCCGAGGTACTCGTTCCGCTCAAGCAGCGTCACCTCGTGCTGCCTTGAGAGCACGTACGCGGAAGTAATGCCGGCGATCCCGCCACCGACTACTAGGATTCTTTTCTTGCTTCCGTTTACCAGCACCGATTCACCAACAGCTCGTATATCGGGTCAGGAAGCATGCGAGCGATCTTCAACACCCAGGTGAACGGCCACGGGAAGGCTATCTCGCGCTTGCCCCGCTCAATCCCGCGGCAAATTATCTTAGCCGCTCGGTCTGCATCGATCAGGAAGGGCATTTGAAAGTCGTTCTTGTCGGTGAGCGGCGTTTTGACGAAGCCGGGATTCACTATCGAGACGGTGATGTTGCTGCGCACCAGGTGGAAGCGGATGCTCTCCAGGAAGTGGATTGCAGCAGACTTGCTCGCGCCGTACGCAGCGGCACGCGGGAGCCCGCGGTAGCCGGCCAGGCTCGCCACGGGGGCGAGATACCCCTTCCCTCGTTCGAGCATGCGCGGCAGCACCGCTTCGATGCAGAAGAGGATACCGCCGAAGTTAAGCTGCATAATTGAGAGGTACTCGGCACTGTTAAACTGCTCTGGAACCGTGAAGATGTGGGTGCCCGCATTCGGGATGGCGAGGTCTAGCGGACCGACTGTCTGTTCTATCTCTGCGACTACCCGCTTCATCTCCTCTAGGTTCGTAACGTCGCCTGGGAAGCTCCATGCCTGTCCGCCCTGCGCCCGGATCTCGGAGACTATCTTCTCAAGGGCCTCTGCCCTCCGTGCGGTTATGGCCACCCGGGCCCCCCGACGCGCCAGCTCGTAGGCGAGAGCCTCCCCGATGCCGCTGCTGGCTCCAGTGAGCCAGACGTTCTTTCCCTGCAAGTTAAGTCCCGGCATCTCGACGTGCTCCGTGATAGTACCTTTCGCGACGGGGAGCTTACCCCGTACAGTACCGAGGGGAAAGGCTTGCGGTAGGTCACAAAAACACCTGTCAGCCTTCTCAGTTAGGCAACTTTACAGGGGAAGAGCCATGAGCGAGAAACAGCACCAATTCACCACCACTCTTCTTTGGGTAACTGCTCTCTACTATCTCGCTTGCGGCCTCTCGGCGATCTTTACGCCCTCACTCTGGCTGCTCGC
>CAZZJR010000012.1:43209-44916 GCA_964654585.1 uncultured Bdellovibrionales bacterium | reverse complement strand
ACTATCTCGCTTGCGGCCTCTCGGCGATCTTTACGCCCTCACTCTGGCTGCTCGCCGCAGGGCTGCGTACCGAACTTACTCCAGAGGCGCAGTCAGTACTGTGGCTCGTGTTCGGCGTCGCCGGCGTCTACCTTCTTACGATGGCTTTCGCCGCCACCCTTGGCGCGATCTCTCCGAGCACTCGCAGGCCACTGCTCCTCACCCTGGCTGTGGGGAACTTGATCGATTTCGTTGTCACGCTCAAAGCCGTTGTCGCCGGCAGCCTGAATATGATCTCAGGCGGACTCTTCCTCGCAATCGCCGCGGCTTTCGGAGTCTTGCTGTTTATTTCCTACGTGAAGGCACGACTCTCTGCAGAGTAATTCGCCGAGCTGAAGTTCGGATCCACTGCTGCTGCCTGTCGACGACGCTCCACTCGCTCGACTAAAACCGACTAATTCGAGCAGCAAAAATTTTCGACCTCCGTCGAGCTTCCCCGTGGCAACAACTCGAACGTCGGTGTAAATACCTTTCTGTAAATGACGACCCCGCAACCGAACCAAGATCCGAACCGCCGCAACATTCCCCCGCGAAGCTTCAATGAGCCCGCTGCGAGACCAGATGAATTTCAGGATCTCTCAAGACCAACTGTAAGCAGAACCCTCGATCCGGTAGGCCACGGGATCGGCTCGAAGAGCTACTTCTCGACGATGCTGACTGTGCTGCAAGACGCCAGCAACCAGATCCCATTTTCGCTGACAGCTTCGTCGAGGGCTCACCTTGAGGACCTAGACCTGTTGGAGTGGAGCTCTGCCTATCCGCGAGATATAAATCCGAAGAGCTTTCCATACTTCGCCAGCGATGAGGACCTCCACAGCAAAATTGACCGAATCCAGTTCTCTCTCAATACGATGACCCTGCTGTGCGAGCCGCCCACGGGCAAACGGTCGCGCGTCAAGCCTCGCGAGACGCCCGACGCGAGTGAGCTCGATGAAAAGCGGTCGAAGATGACCAAAGATATCGAGGGGCTGAATGAGCAGCTCCAGAAGAGGCACGATTTCCACAGTGTGCCGACTTCCGGTGGTTTTGTGCGGCTAACGAGGCTCGGGCAGGTCCTGGTAGAGTCGATGTTCAAACAGAGCGAGGAGTCCTCGCTGCTGATCGTAAAAACCGTTCTTGAAATCGGCGACCTCGACCCCGTCAACCGAAGCTTCTGGCCCGAGGTCATCAAGCACATAAGCAAGCTGGGCCGTTTTCCTGACGCCGAACTGCACTTTCGCAAGCTGTACTTCGGCTTGGTCACGAACTCACTAGCCCTTAGCGGAGAGGCTCTCAGACAGCGCTACCGAGAGATCGAAGCGGAACACTACGCGGACGTGTACCTTGCATCACCATCGAGCGGGCAGGGCTCATCGGCCTTGCGGTGGCTACGGAAGCAGGACGGAGGGAACTACTGCCCATTCCCCTACCCGAGTTGGAGGGAACCCGAGAAGCGGGAGTGCGAGAGCGAGAGCCGGAAGATAGTTACTCGCTCGCGGCAGCTTTCGTATTGGATGTTCCGCAAGCTTCGCCTAGAAACGAAGCGTATCGGGGGCGACGATGGGCTCTTCACTCGTTTCGCCCGTGAGAACCACGAGAAGTGCCTCGGGGTTCATGGGTCGGACCTCGACGTTCCACCAGGGCGAGGGATCTTCTTCTCCGGGCCTCGACTTGAGAAGCTCTTCCATG
>CAZZJR010000012.1:28187-43109 GCA_964654585.1 uncultured Bdellovibrionales bacterium | reverse complement strand
CCACCAGGGCGAGGGATCTTCTTCTCCGGGCCTCGACTTGAGAAGCTCTTCCATGGAGATCCATCGAAACCGCACGATGCCCTCGCCTCGTACAGAGAATCGCACACGGCCTGGTTCCAGGCGGCGCTTCCGCTGTTAGACGAGGCCTCCGTCCTCGCACTGCGCGGCTGGGTCGCGGTCATGAACCCGTGTGCGGAGTTTGAGCTCTTCGGCACTCGCTACTGCTTCATCGTTGATAACCACCACCTAAGCCCCCTGTACGGTCTCACGTTCGGCATTCCGGAGAAGGTGGTGACTCGGAAAATTCGCCCATGTCTTCACGACCTAGACTTCGGCAATCCGTCTGACGGGAAAGATCTCGCGCACCAAGACGCGTCGATACCCGGGCTCATTAAGGCAACAAAGGAGTTGGGGCTGCCGCCACTCGTGTTCGGAACGATGTCGCAGCTCTTCGGCGGCATGGCCAACGCTCTCCCCGTTGGGTACGAGCCAACTCTTGGCTGGGAAGCCGCCCGACAGGGTGGGCTCTGGAAAGATGTCTACAACCATGTGCACTGGTCTTGGCTCGTGTGGCAGTACCGCGAGCATCGGCCCAAAGTTGACCACGACGTTCAGCCCATGATGGAGAAGGACAAAGAGCTGCGGAAATTCGTCACCACCGGGCAGCAGCTCTTGGCGGCGGTTATGGACCGCTACAACTCGTGGAAGAGCAACTTCACGCCGGGGATCAAGGCCGCCCCTCGAATGTTGGCTGAGGCGTACCGTATCCACCGCGCCTTCAAGGCTGGGCACCCTTCAGTTCCGAAGGATGAGACGCTCTACATCGGCGCGTACGATATAGAGAATCCGGGCGGCAAGCCTGCGCCATGGATCAACTGTTTCAAGCTTGAAATTATGCGCAAACGTGGTAAGCCCTACAAGTTGCCCGAGTTGGGCGACGGCAGCGAAAATCAGGAGCTGACTCTCTGGAGAAAGCACATTCAACCTCTGCTCGTTGAGACTGGAGAAGCCAACAAGATGCGCGAGGGGCGGTACGAGATAGCAATTATCGGTGATAAGGATCTGTAGGAGGAAGTACGATGGTACCTAAAACCCAACCGTTCGGCGACGCGCTGAACCTGGAAGCGTTCTCGTTTCCGCAGCTCGGACGTCCGCAGCAACCGCTCACGTCAGCGAGTGCCGCTCCAACCGAAGCTCCAACTGAGGCCCCAGTAGCCCCACCGGCTCCGGCCCGGCCCAGCCGCGAACGGCCACCAGCAGAGGCCCCCGTCGACCCCGGCTTCCGCCCAGACCCAGGCGACAAACCAGCGCCTCACTGCCCTGACTCTACCTGTCCTCCCCCCTAAAGAAACTAAAACGGGAACCGGACAGCGCACGAGGTTCAGCGTGCGCAGATAGACGGTATTTTTGCGTAATGTTCGGAGCCGTTCCCGCGGCCGAGTTCGACAGAAGGCTAAACAGAGTTCAGGATTATTAGGCCAAGGGCAGCAGCAGCCTAAAGCAGCAACCGGGCTGACCGTCTTGCAGCAACTCGATCGTGCCCCCGTGCAGCTCTAGAATGCGCTGAACGACCGCGAGACCCACTCCTAGCCCCTCTGGCCCGCCGCTGCCGTGAGAGCCTCGAGCGAACATCTCAAAGACTCCTTTAGCTTGCCTCGGGTCGATTCCAGGCCCGTTGTCACACACACGAACCTCGAGCAGTGTGGTGTTGCCTCGGGTGACTGTGCCCGGGGATGTCACCGAGATAATCACCCACTCTCGGTCCCCATACTTGATTGAGTTTCCGAAGAGATTAATCAAGACGCGTCGCAGTAGATCTGAGTTGCCACGCACGGGAGGAAACGCTGCAACCTCGAGGGTGACCTGGCACTTCGCGCTGCCTCGCAGGTCAGCTACGACTTCGCGCGCCATCGGTGCCAGCTCGACACTAGCGAACTCGGTTCCGTCGCGCCCAAGTTTTGCGAACTCGTACATCGACTGAACTACCCCAACCAGCCGCTGCGCAGATTCCATGGAACGCCCAAGCATCTCCACACACTTTGGATCGAGCCCGTCTCGATAGCGCTCCAGAACGTAGTCTATCTTCAGGATCAGTCCGGCCAGGGGGCCGCGAATATCATGGGCGATGGTCGCGCAAAACTCGTCGAGGCGCGCGTTGCGCTCCTCAAGCTGGCGATTGCTCTCAGTCAGCCGCGCACGAATCTGCGCGTTCTCAGCTTCGAGTCTTCGGATGCGCAGCATGTCGCGCACTGCTCGGCCAATCGACTCAACCCACAAGCCATCGCGCACGACGTATCGCTTCTGCGAACGGGATATTCTGTGAATAGTTTCAGAGTCGGCACAGGCGGAGAGCAGGAGTACATCGGGCTCTCTGTCACGAACCTTCAGCTCTGCCAATACCTCGGGGCTCTGAGTGCCCGGGAGATCGAAGTCAATAACGACTACGTCGAAGTCACTCTTCGAGAGCTCCTCTTGGTACCGCGAGAACGAGCGTGCTTCGACAACTTCTGCTCCAGGGATGGCGAGCGGCAGCTCGGCATGGCCCGCCGTGGCAGGGTCATGGACGATCAGGACGCGGTCAGGTGTGCGGTCGAAACCCACCGTGTACTCCTTTCACGCGCGCAGCGCTGCTTGGCTACATCGCCTTGCGCAGGTAGTTCTTGAGCCGAATAAGGGCCCGTGACCGGATCTGGGACGCACGCGACTCTGTCACGCCCAGGATCTCTCCGATCTCCTTAAGGTTGAGCTCTTCGTAAAAGTACAAGCTGATAACGAGGCGCTCCTTCTCGGGGAGCCGGTCGAGAGCGCGAGCGATGACGCTCACCTTCTCGTGGCCAAGGAGCCGATGCAGCGGGTCTTGCCCCTTGCTGGCGAGCCAATCCTCAGCGTGGAATCGCTCCTCACCATGGCCAAATCCGAGCTCCTCGAAGCTGAGCATCACGATGCTGCCAACCTCACCGAGTAGGCGCTGGAGCTCCTCCATTGGTACCCCAAGCTCAGCGGCTACCTCCTCATCCGAGGCTGGTCGGCCGAGCTTCTGCTCGATACGGTGGTAGGCGAGCTCGATCTTGTGGGACTTGAAGCGCAGCGAGCGCGGCAGCCAGTCCTGCGAGCGGAAGCTGTCGAGAATAGCGCCGCGAATACGGAACTGTGCGTAGGTGCTGAAGTTGGTCTCATGCTTCGGATCGTACTTTTCGAGCGCATCGACAAGGCCGATGATGCCTGAGTTGAGCATCTCCTGCATGTCGACGTCCTTAGGGAGCCGACCTGAGAGCCGGTGCACTACCTTCTTCACGAGCGGCAGGTAGCTCTTGATGAGCTCCTCTTTCTCAAAGTCGTCGATGCTCTTGTATGCTTCTACGGCTGAACGTTTTGGCTTAACCACCGTCTATCTCCTCATAGCTCGCAACCGCTTGAATCACTGCCCAGAAAGCGAAACCTAATGCCGTTGAAACTGCAATGCAGGTGTAGACGATCTTGCTCGTCCTCACTCCTTCGTCGACTCCCCCGGCGAACAGCACCGCAACTGAAGTCAAGATGGTGAGGCAACAGAGCGTCTTGGCGAAGCCAACGCGGGCCTTTCGGCCTTTGCGCTTAGCAGCCTGCTTCTTCGCCATACGAGTTCATCTCCAGCAACTGACGAAAGAAGAACTGCATGCCGCCTTTGGCCTGACGCTGCGGAAGCTCGTCATCAATCCTGCGGGCGATCGCGGCGAGCGCGAGTCCCGCGGGGCTCGACGGGAATTCGGCGGCGATCGGACGCTGCTGCATGACACAGTCGCGAACGGTCGAATCGGCCGGGATCCACCCGAGGCTCCGCACATCTACCTGCAAAAATCTCTCTACTGCGCGAGACAACTTCGTGAACGCCGCCGACGCTTCCTTCTCGGAGGCTACGTTGTTCACAACAACTGAAAACCGTTTCTCACCGTACGTCGTGCTCAGAACTTTGATGAGCGCGTACGTGTCTGTGAGCGACGTGGGCTCGCCGGTGATAATGCACACCACCTCGGCTGCCGCACTGTTAAAGTACATCACGTCCGAGCCGATGCCCGCTGGCGTATCGATCAGAAGGTAGTCGAACCGGTGCGCGACTCTCTCGATCTCTTCGAGCAGGAACATCTTCTCTTCGGGACGAAGCGCTTGGATCTCTTCCACGCCGCTGGCGGCTGGAATGATGGTAATGCCCCCTGGCCCCGTGAGGAGAATATCGTCAAGCGACATGTTTCCCTTGAGCACATCGTGCAGGGTGCCCTTCGCTTGCAGGCCAAGCAGCACGTCTACGTTAGCGAGCCCCATGTCGGCATCGAGGAGCAACACAGAGAGCCCCTGATTTGCGAGCGCAACCGCGACGTTAGTCACCGAATGGGTTTTCCCAACTCCACCCTTCCCGCTGGTAAAGCTCAAGACTCGCGTCACACCCTGGTTCATGCGCTGCACGTTGACATCGTTCACGGAAAGGCCCTTCTGTTGCTCGGGGCGTTCTGCCCCCGTACGTTCCTTGTTTTGATTCATGTTCCTCCGGTTCAGGCTCTCTAATCTTCTGGGGCTGCTACTCCGTCCCGCTTAGACTCGTTATTTCAGTTAGTTAGTGCATTTGGCGCAGCAGCAACCAAGCCAAACGTCGAGCTGACGCTGGCTCGACCTCATCAGACACTCGCGCCCCACCGGTCACGAAACCGAGCGGCATCCCGGAGCGGTGCGCCTCGTTGAGCGCCGGCCCAAGGAAGCCGGCTTGGTCGACTTTCGTGATAATCAGGCGCGAGCAGTCGAAACGACGGTACGCCTGTGCGAGCGAGCTCAGCTCCTTTGCCTCGCTCGGAGCCGGCAAGACGCACATCGTCTCAAGGTCGTGGCAGCCGTCGAGCAGACGCTCGACGTACTTCAGCCGATTCTCCTCTCTTGCTCCAACGCCCGGCGTGTCGATGAATACCAGCTCACAGTCGCGCAGGCGCGCCAGCGCTTCTGGAATCTGCTGGCGCACATCGAGCCCGCAGTCGACGCTTACCGCTGGCACGCCAACGATCTGCGCAAAGATTTCGAGGCTCATCTCCTGGGCACTCTGGCTCTGGTCAGCAAGGATAACGCCGATTGAGGTGTCGAAAGCGGATTGGATGTGCGCAATCAGCTTTGCGATGGTTGTGGTCTTGCCGGCACCTGAGGGGCCAACGAGCGCGATCGCGCGCGCCTTAGGCGGCATCGACGCGTCGAACGAAAGAGCCTCTCCGAGCCCCTTCGCAAGCATCTCGCCGTCGCTCTCGCCGCCAGTCAGGTAGCGCCGGCAGATGATCTGGATATCTCGGCCGACTCGGTTGAGCACCAGTGCCGACGCAGCATCGGTATCGCGGGCCATGTCGGCTGTATCTGCCAGGGATGGCTCCTCGGCTTCAGCTGCGCATCCCTCGCTGTCGAGCGACACGAGCTCAACTTCTATCTCAATCACCGACTCCTCTTTCCGGAGGGTGTTGAGGATTAGCCCCTGCCCGCCAAGCTCGTCACGTACCTGCTGCATAATCGCCTGCACCGATTCGCCCCGAAACGTCCGCGTTCTCATACGGCCTCCCTTACTCAGACAAACCAATTACGCCGAGCGACTGCACCCGCGTGCTCGCCGCTATCTCGTGGTGACTTATGACCGCGTACCCGGGGGCAAAGCGGTCTACAAAATTGAACATCGCGGCACGCAGGTGCCCGGGTGCGAGCAGCACTGGCGTCTGGCCGATCTCGCCAAACTTCTCAGCACCCTTGGCGAGCTTGTTGATCAGCACCTGCGCAGTTCCTGGCTCAAGTGCCAAGAATGAGCCTTCGTCCGTCTGCTGAAGCGCCTCGGCGAGTGTGCGCTCAAGCTGGGGCGTCAGGCTCACCAAGGGCAGCACGCCGTCAGGTGTTGAGTGCTTAGCCGTGATGGCTCGCGCGAACCTACGGCGCACAAACTCGGCAAGCTTCTCGGGGCTTTTCACGTTCGGGGCCCAGTCGGCCAGCGTCTCGATAATTGTCTTGAGGTCACGGATGCTGACCTGTTCACGGAGGAGCAGCCCGAGCACCTGCTGGACACCACCAATGGAGAGCACATTTGGAATCAGCTCCTCCACTGCCTTCGGCGCAACTTTCTGCAGGTTGTCGAGCAGATGCTGAACCTCTTGGCGGCCGAGCAGCTCGTGCATGTGAGACCTGACCATCTCGGTAACGTGCGTCGTGATGACCGTTGAGAGGTCAACAACCGTGTAGCCCGAGAACTGCGCGCGCTCCTTCTCAACGTCTGGAATCCAGAGAGCATCGAGACCAAACGCAGGCTCCTTCGTCGGAATGCCTTGCAGCGGATTAGCCACGTTCCCAGGGTCCATCGCCAAGAGGTAGTGCGGCTTGAGGGTCCCAGTGCCAACCGTGGTGCCCTTGAGCATGAACCGGTACTCGTTGGACTTTATCCGCACGTTGTCTCGGATGTGGATCGGCGGAACAATAAATCCGTAGTCGATAGCAAACTGGCGACGGATTGAGCGGATGCGCTCCACAAGGTCCCCTGCCTCAACGATCTGCACCAGCTCGTATCCCACTTCAAGCTCAAGGGTGTCCACAGCGAGCAGTCCTGTGACCTCCTCGGTACTGCCCGGCTTCGGTCCGGCCCCCTCTGTGGCTTTCAGCTTCTCCTCTGCTGCCGTCTTAAGCTTAAGCTCCTCGGCTGCTCTGCGCTTGAGCACTCCGAGCGTTCCAGCCCCGATGCTCAGCAGCATAAACGGCAGAAACGGCAGGCCCGGCAGGACAGCCATCGCAAATGCAACCGCGGAAGTGAGAAAGAGCGGACGAGCGCTCTGCCCGAGCTGCGAGAGAACCTCGCTGCCGAGATCGTCGCCTGATGCTGCACGAGCCACGATGAGACCGGAGGCGGCGGAGATGATAATCGATGGAAGCTGCGCAACGAGACCTTCACCGATCGTCAGAATAGTGTAGGTTTGTGCCGCATCTTTCCAGTCCATGCCGTGCTGTATCATTCCGATCAGGAGGCCGCCGACGATATTGATGCCAACCAGGAAGAGCGCTGCAATCGCGTCTCCGGCGACGAACTTCGCGGCTCCGTCCATCGCTCCGTAGAACTCAGCTTCTTGAGAGAGCTCCTTGCGCCGTGTCCGCGCCTCTTTATCAGTGATGAGCCCGATGTTGAGGTCGGAATCGATCGCCATCTGCTTTCCTGGCATGGCATCGAGGGTGAATCGTGCTGCCACCTCAGCAATACGCGACGAACCTTTTGTGAGAACTTTGAGGTTCACCAGGTTGATACAGATGAACATCACGATTCCGATGATGTAGTTTCCGCCTACTACGAACTGGCCGAAGGCCTCGATGACGTGCCCGGCAGCATCCATCCCACTGTTACCGTTGAGGAGGATTAAGCGGGTCGAAGCCACGTTCATGGAGAGCCGAAACAGGGTCGTTACGAGCAGCACGGCTGGGAACGACGAGAACATCAGCGGCTTGTCGATGTAGAGGGAGGTGAAGAGAACTATCAGGGAGAGGGTGATGTTAATCGCGATACAGACATCGAGCAGCGCCGTTGGCAGCGGGAAGATGAGAATGGCGAGAATTCCTACGAGGGCGACCGGGATGAAGAGGTTGTTGAACCCTCCCCGCCTAAACCCTGTGTTTGCTGCTGCTGTTGCCATATCCTAGCGCTCTCCTACCGTTGAACCTGCTGCCTACCGCTGCCACGCTTCTGGCGGTACACGAACGCGAGAACCTCAGCCACTGCCCTGAAGAGGTCTCGTGGAACTTCACTGCCCACTTCTGTCGATGAGTAGAGAGCGCGGGCGAGGGCCTTGCGCTCGAGGATCGGCACCCCACTCTCCTTCGCAATCTCCCGGATTCTCAGTGCGATAAAGTCTGTGCCCTTGGCAACCACAACTGGCGCCGCTGACTTCTTGCGGTCGTACTTGAGCGCTACGGCGTAGTGCGTTGGGTTGGTAATAACAACATCCGCTTTGGGCACCGTGGTCTTGAGCTTCTGCACGATGCGCGACATTCCCTTCGCTATCATCTTGCGGCGCATCGTCTCGTCGCCTTCCACAGCCTTACGCTCGTCTTTGACCTCCTCCTTGGTCATCTTGTTCTGGCGCAGCCACTGGTACTTCCCCCATGCGATATCAATCCCAGTAAGGATGGCGAGCACCCAGATGATCTTCCAGAAAACGGTGCCAATCGCCGAGCCTGTCAGGTGCAGTACGTCGGGTATCGACATGTGAATGAGCCGAACCATCTCGGGCGCAAATCCCTGCAGCGCCCAGTAGCCGATAGGCAGAACGAGCGCTAATTTGAAGACGGCTTTGAGCAGGTTCGTGAGCCCCGTGATCGAAAAAATTCGCTGGATACCCTTTACTGGATTTACGAAGTCCCAACGGAGCTTGATCCACTTGTCGCGCCTGTTCCAGTCGGTCTGGAGCATGACGGAAAGAGTGGCCACGGCAGCAACGCAGCCAGTGATGATTAGAAGGTCAGGAGCCAGCAGGAGCGTTAGCCGCAAGAAACCGTTGATGTAGTCCTCAACCTGCATCTCCTGGCGCTCGCCGATCATGAGGAACGAGCGCACGAGCACGTACTTCATGTCGCGATACAGCACGTTCCACAGCATGCTGACGGCCAGGAAGCCCGTGATGAGAACGAGCAGCTGCTCAAGGTCGATCGAGTGGAAGATCGCTCCCGTGCGGCGCAGCTCCGCGATCCGCCGCTCGGTGGGCAGTTCGGTCCTCTGTTCGGGTAAGGTCTCTTTGGCCATCGATTGCTCGTTGAAACTTGTCGGCGTGCCCCGTTCTTGTCAGAGGGGTGGCACACCTGTGAATCCAAGGGTTTGGGAGCAAGAGGCATGCCCACCTTGGGGCTCGTAATTTCAATTGGTTAGGGCACTTTCGGTGTCAAAAAGCCGGTAGCGCTACCGAATGGCTGCATTAATCACGTCGCCCAAGCGGGTGAACTCCCGTCCAAGGAAGTGCATCACTTCGGGCAAGGCGATTATGGATATCACCAAGCCGACTCCGATTGTGAGCGGGAAGCTGATGATGAAGATGTTAATAGTCGGCACCGCTTTTGAGATAATGCCCATGACAAAGTTTGTCAGGAGCAACGCGACGATAGCTGGGGCTGCGATCAGGCAGCCGATCTGAAAGATTCGCGCTGTTTGGCTAATAATTGTGTCGAGCCCGGTAGCGGAAAGCATAAACGAACCTGGACGGATAACTTCGTTGAGCCCGGCCAGTTCCGAAACTGCGACGTAGTGGCCACCGACCAGCAGAAACGCCACAATGGCGAAGTCCGAGTAGATACGCGCCAGATCGGGCAAAGCGGCCTGAGTTGAAGGGTCGATGAGCTGTGCAGCATTGAGGCCCATCGTGCCGCTAGCGAGGTGCCCCGCCGTTTGTGCCCCTGCTACTATCGTGAGCGGGATAATGGCAACGAGCGAACCGAGCACCATCTCCGATGCCACTTGCGCCGCCATGACCGCCATGTCGGTAGGCAGCGGCGTTGTTACATCAAGCCGCACACTCACGAGCGCAAGTACAACTGCGGCGGGATAACGAATGAGGATTCCGCCTATGCCACCGCCTAGCCCCGGGGCCAGCATCATGAACGCCGTGTAGCGCGTGAGGAGCAGCAGAAAGCTCCAACCCACATCGAGCCTCTCCAGAATCAGCTGAGGAAGTGAGAGGACCAGCGTGTCTCCCATCGCGCTCCCTACCTCGCCGAGAGGTTGGCGATCTGGCTGATGACGTAGATAGTGAAGGCCGAGATGCGGTTGATCATAAAGTGTCCGAAGAGCAGCATACCCACGATTGCCGCGGCGATCTTCGGTATGAACGCAAGAGCTGGGTCGTTAATCTGCGTCGCTGCCTGAAACACGCTCACTAGGAATCCCGCAACGAGCCCGAAAACGAGAATCGGGGCGCACGTGTAGAGCGCCGTTTCAATCGAGAGCTGTCCAAGACGGAGGTAGTCGTCAATATTCATGGCTTCAACTCACATTGTACGTCTTGACGAGGGAGCTAATGATCAGATGCCACCCGTCGACTATCACGAATAGCATCAGCTTGAGGGGCAGCGAGATGACGACCGGCGGAAGCGTAATCATGCTCATGGAAGTCAGTACTGAAGACACGACCATATCGAGCACGAGGAACGGAAGTGCAATCAGGAACCCAATTTGGAAGGCTGTATTAAGCTCGCTCAGGACGAACGCTGGAACGGCCACGAAGAATGGAACGTCCTCTGGGTCCTTCGGCAGCCCTGACCGCGTGACATCGACAAAGAGCGCGAGATCTTTCTCCCGGGAGTGCCGCACGAGGAACTCCTTGAGCGGCGCCGATGCTTTGCTGAGTGCTTCATCCTGTGCCATTTGCCCATCGAGATAGGGCTTGATTCCGGCTTGGTAGCTCTTCTCAAACACCGGCGTCATGATCGAGATGGTCAGGAAGAGCGCCAGCCCGGTGATAACGGTATTCGGCGGAAGCGCCTGAGTGCCGAGGGCTGTGCGGGTCATCCCGAGCACCACGGCGATGCGCGTGAAGCAGGTCATGCACAGCACCATCGCCGGAGCGAAGGAAAGCAGCGTCAAGAGCAGCATGATCTTGAGGCTGCTCGACACCGAACCGCCTCCGGCGAGCTCATTGCCGCCTACCGAGATCGAGAGGTCAGGCAAGCCCGCTTGCTGCGCTACTGCCCCCGATGGGGAGACAGCAGCCACTGCCGCCGCAACCAGAGCTATCCGTACCGCAGTCCTGCTACGCATTGAACAGCTCCTGCTCCGAGCATTCAGCACCGAGCGACTCCGCAAAGCTTCCTCCCCGAGCATCGCTAACGGGAACGATACGTGGCGAGTCAGGCCCAACGGTGACAAGAAACTCCCTTCCATCGAGCGACACCAAGGCAACAGACCCCTTCTGGCTTACCGACACACGCTCAAGCACCGCAAGTCTCCGGCTTGAGCCTATTGCGCCCTTGAGGAGGAACTTGCGGTAGAGGTGTATCCCGCCCGTGAAGGCGCCGATGCAGAGGAAGAGGCCTCCGAGCATCCGAACTACTGAACTCGATACGCTTATTGGCTCAGCGGTGGGCATAGCGCTCAGCCCGATCTGTCCTGGCTCAGCCGCGGCGATGCCGCTGCAGAGGAGCACAGCCGCAACAGCAGCGACGAGCCTGAACAATGTGCTGAAGTGCCTCATGCCTAGCTCGCTGCCTGCTCCAAGCCTTCGATGCGGTCCTCGGGCGAGATGATATCAGTGAGGCGAACTCCGAACTTCTCGTTCACGATTACCGCTTCTCCACGCGCCACTGGCTTGCCATTTATGAAGATGTCGAGCGGCTCTCCCGCAAGCTTCTCAAGCTCAACTACTGAGCCCTGCCCAAGCTGCAGCAGGTCGTGAATCGTCATGCGCGAGCGCCCGACCTCCACAGTTACCTGTAGCGCCACATCCAGAATGAACTCGAGTGTTCGGCCTGGATTCTTCTTGACTGGCACTGATGCTGCTGACGCCGCATCTGCCGCTGCTTCAGCAACCTCGGAAGCCGCTTTGGCCACATCTTCAAGCCCCTGTTCCACGTCTTTCTCATTATCCGCCATTTCGTATCATCTCCTCTTTGTTACGAATGTTAATCAGGTCGTGCCGCGGGATGTCACGCGTAATCCGTATTGCGCGATTGCCTCGACAGCTCCCTACGAATCCGTAGAATTTCGGCTGCCCTTCAACGAGCACGTGAGCCTCCTCGGCTGGGTTTGTCTCAAGCGTGAGAATGTCACCGATGCTTAGCTCGAGCAGCTGGCGGGTCTTCATGCTGCCACGTGCAAGCTGAACGCTCACCGCACAGAAGCTCTGCATAATGTTCTCGCGCATCCGCTTGAGCGACTCGGCGTCGGCCTCAAGCCGAGTGCTCTGAAACCCCGTTGAGAGCTTCGACTTGAGTGGCTCAAGCGTGGCGTACGGCATGCAGATCGTAAGCTGCGTGCACTCCTGCTCAAGCTCGATCTCAAGAGATACAGCAATCACGATGTCGGATGGTGGAGCTATAGTCACCGCAAAGGGATTGACCTCCGAACGGACATACTCAAACGCTATCGGGTGAACTGGCGCCCATGCGTCTGTCAGGTTCTCGAGAGCGAGATCGACCACTTTTGAGATGAGTTTTGTCTCTATCGGCGTATACTCTCTGCCCTCGACCTTAACTCGTCCCTGCCCCCTACCCCCGAATAGCCCATCGATGATTCCAAACACGAGTGGTGCTGAGACAACTACGAGAGCCTGCCCGTGCAGCGGCGGCATACGGACGATGTGCAGCGATGACGGAAGCGAGAGCTTCTTCATGAACGAGCCAAACTTCACCATCTCGATCCCACCGATGTTTGCGAAGCAGGTGCGACCGAGAAACTTGGCTAGACTCGTGCGGAACTGGCGCGCAAAACGGTCGTACACCAGCTCGAGTGTCGGCATGCGGCCACGAATAATTCGCTCCTGGCTCGCGAGGTCGAACTTCTTCGCCTTCTGTTGCGCCTGCTGCGAAACACTCTCCTCCTCAATCTCCCCTTCGGAGAGCCCGCGGAGCAGGGAGTTGATTTCGTCCTGTGATAGCACCTGAGACATAGCAGCCCTACTGAATCACAAACTGAGTAAAGTACACCCGTCGCACTAGCTCCTTGCGGAGCTGCTCATTCACAACCTTGCGTACATTCTCCTTGAGCTCTTCCTTCCCCTTCGGCGTCTGGAGGTCTCCGGCCTTCTGGTTGCTGACGAGGGTAATAATTGCGTCACGAATCGGGACCACGCGACCGTAGAAGCGCGTTGGAATGTCCATGCCGATAAACTCTAGCTGCATCTGGACTCGGATGTACTTCCCGTCTGGTAAGTTCAGGAGAAACGTGTCGAGCGGCATGATTGCACCGAGGGCCTCTTCGCCCTCCTCCGCGTCAACAGCATCTGGACGGTCCTGGAAGGAGCCTTCTTCAGCAGCCGCTCCATTGGCCTCTGTCCCGCTCTCTGCCGAAGCCTCGTCGCGAAGCTCAGCAGACGTTTCGGAGATGCGGCCGAACGCTGAATAGCCCACCGATACTCCGGTCACGAGCATGAGCGCTCCGATACCAGACGCCGTGAAGATCGAGCGCTTGGGCTTCGCCGGGACCGCCACATTCGCGGACACCGTCTTCTGTTCGTTGTTTTCTCTCTCGTCCATGATTCGATTACATCCGTGAAATCTTCAGGCGTCCCACTGCAACTGCCTCACTGCCCTGTGTGCCATTCGACTCCTGGCATCCTGCTCCTACTTCGACTTCCAGAGGGAGGTGCGAGAACTGCCTCGCTGCTACCAACGGCAGCACCCGTGCTAGCGCCTCAGCCGGTTCCCCGTGAGGCGCACAAACTGCCACCTGCAGGGAGATTCCGGCAGCTCCGCGATGCTCATGCAGCGCTCCCTCAAGCGCCGCCAAGAACTTCGCCTCGGCGACTCCGTCCTGCGACGACGCTAACTCTGCACGCAGCGGGATCTCCGCTAACAGCTCGGGCTCCTTCCTCGCGGACTGTTCAGCAAGGCTAGTGCCAGAAGGCTGAATGGGCTGGGATTTAGCCGCAACTACCTGTATTTTCTCCCCTCCCACAACCCCAGCGAGATGCTCCCAGGGTGTCAGAACTAAGAAGAAACAGAGCAGGAGTGTCAAAAGATCGCCAAAGCTAATGAACCAGACCACTGACCCAGGCGACTCTGCTCGTCCCTGCTGAGTGGCACCTCGGAAGCTAGCGGTCTTCATCCGATACCTCCCCCAGGCGGGCAAATGAGACAGAAAGCTGGCCGCTGCGCCCGCTCTCCGCCGCCACCCTCAACACGAAAGCTTCGCGCGGCACACTGCGCGCGATCAGAAACTGCTCAATCTCGTGAAGCTTGCGAGCAAAATCGCGGCTGTTCTCGCCAAGCTCAGAACGCTCAGCAGAGAGAATCACGGTAGCGTTCACGTCGTGGCTCTTGAGGATCGATGCAACCGCCTCCAGTCGTGCCTCCGAATCGCGGAGTTCCCCGCTCTCTGCGAAGAGTCGCTCGATCTTCAGCTCAGTCAGCTGCACGTCGGGTGGTGCTACCATAATCGCAGACACCTTTGGGAAGTTGCCACGCACGGAAGCCCGCTGGTAGGCACCGATGCAGAAAGTTAAAACTATCAACAGCACTGCAACGTACTGGGTGTAGAACGCTTTGAGTATTCGCCTGTCACACCCCACACTCGACATGGCTACGTGCTCCGCTTTCGCTTACTGGTTCGACGCGCACGAGATGAAGCTCTGGAGCCGCTGCTCAAGCATTATCGGGCTCTCAAGCCGTGCAATGCTCAGCAGCCCCTCGGCTGTGATGTCTTTGGTCTGCTCACGCTCCTGCGCGATGACACGCAGCTTGCCCGCTATAGGGAAGAAAAAGAGGTTTGCAGCAACGGAGCCGTACAGCGTTGCGACGAGTGCGAGCGACATTGCAGGCCCGATCGTCGCAGCATCCTGCAGCGAGCCGAGCATCTGGATCAGCCCGATCAGGGTGCCGATCAGGCCCATGGCCGGAGCGAAGTTCCCCATTGTCTCGAATACCTGCACCGAGCGCCACGCCTGCTCATTTGCAGAGCGCATCTCGGTCTGAAGAATTCGCGATATCTCCTCTGGGTTCTGGCCATCGACGGTGAGCTGCAAGCCGAGCCGGAGGAATGAATCAGTGGTGGTTGAAGCCTCGTCCTCAAGGACGAGCACACCGTTCTCTTTCACGCGGCGCGAGAGGCGTACGAGGGCTTGAATTCGGTCGACCGGAGACTCCTGGCGCTGAAAGAGTGCACCTCGCGCAGCTCTCGTCGCCGAGCGAAGATCGCGCGCGGAGAACTGAACGAGGGTCGAGCAGACCGTTCCACCAAGAACGAGCAGCATCCCTTCC
>CAZZJR010000012.1:0-28087 GCA_964654585.1 uncultured Bdellovibrionales bacterium | reverse complement strand
GAGCAATCGGCATGCCAAGAAACCGGGCACACCAAAGCCACCAGGATTTGAGATGACCTTCGGATGGGGAAACGATTCGGCATTTTGTTCAGATAGTTAGGGAGGACTGAGGCGGAACAGGGCCCTGTCGCTTTGAGGGTTGGTTGGGTTGAGGAGCGCCAAGGAAATGGCGCGGACCTTCGGGTTGGTTCCGTTACCGTAACCGCTGCCGTTCCCGGTTTGGCACGAAACAGGGGGAGCTAGCGAGTAGTGGTTTCGGATTGGGGAGAGATATCGATTCGCTTCTGCCAGATCTCTTCGAGGAGTTTGCGGGTGCGGTCGAGACTGACGCGGGCTTCTCCCGCTGGGGCGTAGCGAGCCTCCAGGGCTGAGCGGTCGGCTAACACGAGGGCTACCGTCTCTTTGCATCGCACGTAGCGCGGCCGCTCCGTGGAGTTGAAGTCATCGAACTTCTCGGCTATCGCCGACGAGATAGAGTACTTCGCCCGCTGGTCGAAGTCAGCAGCAAGCCAGGCTTTCCAGAAACGGCTCATGTTGGGGCAACTCGCGCTCTTCTCCTCTTTTGAGCGAATGATGTCGCTTTCAAGAATCGTGTCGAGAATGTAGGCACACCCTCCGGCCCGGACTGCACAAAAAAAGTAAAACGACGCAAGGTAGCCGATCCCTGCATCACCCAACGCCGCTGGCGAGCGCACCGCACCATCCCTGAACACCTCTTCAAGGGAGTTGAGCCATGTCGAAACTTCCGCTTTACCGCGCTGGGATGCGGAGAGTGTGCGTTGATCGGTCTCTTCGAGCACCATATCTCCGTGCTGCCGGCTCGCTGGAGCCGAGGGCTCGGCACACACATTCGCCGCTCGAGCGGCTACAGTGATGGCGCAGAGTGAAAGTGATAAGGTAAGCCGATATTTCATGCCGTTCTCCCTCAATTACCAGGAGTTTTCGTAGGTCACCAGCCCGAGTTTCAACTACGCGAGATGTAAGCATCTGCAGAATCCGGAAACTCGCCGCGCAAACTTAAGTTCCAAGCCTATCTAGCCGAGTCAGAAGACATGGATGAGGTACTGTCGATTGGCTTGCGTGGCATGCAAGCCGGCTTACAAAGCGCTGCGGAAAACGCGCAGCGAGTCGTGCGCTCGTTCCAAGACGGGCAGAGTGACGATGCTGTGAGCGCTCTGATCGGGCTACGGCTCGATCAGCAGCAGGTAGAGGCTTCGGCACGAATCATCCAAACTGGCCGCGAGCTTATCGGCTCAGTGTTGGACATCTACGCCTGAACTGAAGCGAGCATTCTACCGCTAGCTCTGCCCCCTCCGTGAGTACAGGATCTCGAGAGATTTAAACGCAGCGCCATTCGGCGCTGCGTCGATCATCGTCACGGAGTACTGGTCCGGAGAGATTACCTTAATCTCAGAGCGGGTCTTCTTGTTGCGCCCTAACAGCGGGTCGTAGATCTCTCCTGTCAGCTCAAAGGTGCTCGACTCTGGCGAATACGAGCCCTGCTGGACAGCGATAACCGTATTGAGCGAGTCGAGCCAAACGGTCATGAAGCGCCGAGCCGCCGCGTCGTAGCCCATGAGCCCGAGCCCCTGGTAGCTCTCGCCCAAGACATCGCCGTGGAAATCCTCCTTAAGAAACCTGTCTCCGAGGATCCATGAGAGAGTCGACGAACCGTGCGAGTCTTGCGGCGCAGCGTCGGGGCTGCTCCAGAAGGTGATACGCACATCCCAGTTACCTGCAAAACGCTCAAGCAGCTTATGAGACTCTCCTGGTTTGCTGAGCGCCGCCCACTCCGACGGGGTCAGATCTTCCGGTCGAACTCCGCGCTCTCCCTTCCGAACCGCACAGCCCGCAAGTAGGGCGACTCCGCACACAACGAAAAAGAAAAGTCGGCAGCGCATTGTGCAATCTCCTCCCGCATCGCAACCCGTCCAGCATAGGGCTTTGGACAATCTGCGCCTCGGTTTTTTCTCTTGCCGGGTTGCCGATCTGTGGCGCCGCGAGCACAATACACCTTCATGGCTCTTGCTCAACCAAAAAAAACTCTCCCGCTGCGGTGGCCCAGACGGCTTGAAGCCGGTGATACGGTTGCCCTCTTGGCTCCCGCCAGCCCCCCGCTCTCTGCCAACATCATTCCGCTTGCCAAGAAGCTGTTTGAGGGCGCTGGATTTAGGGTCGTCGTGGGCAAACACGCACATGACCAACGCGGCTTTCTGGCAGGGTCTGACAGTGCGCGGTCGGCTGACGTCAATGCTGCGCTGCGCAACGAGCGGGTCCGTGCGCTCGTGTGTCTCCGCGGCGGATACGGCACTACGCGCCTCATCGGCCGCATCGACTTTGGAGCCCTACGTCGTGACCCGAAGATGATCGTGGGGTGCAGCGACATCTCAGCCCTCCTCGCAGGGGCTCTAACGCAGGCCGGTGTGCCCGGGCTGCATGGACCGATGCCCCAGTCTCTCTGTGATCCGGACTCTCCGCGCTACACCTGGTCTCGGCTCTTCGATGCCCTTACCGGCGGCCCGCTCTCGACAGGCTCGATACTCAAGGGCTACCGCGAGCCTGGTGCAAAGGTGGAAACGCTCCGCCGTGGCCGTGCCAGTGGGCCCATAGTGGCGACAAATCTCTCTATGCTCCTTGCGCTGATCGGAACCCCGTGGTTTCCGAGCCTCAAAGGCTCGATCCTGTGCTTCGAAGAGATCGGCTCCACACCGTTCAGGCTCGACCGTGCCCTGACCCAGCTAATCTCCAACGGCGCACTCGATGGGGTGAAAGGTTTCGCCGTTGGGCAGCTCATTCACTGCGAGTACAAGCCAGAAGATGCCAAGGGGAAGCAAACGGCCCGTGACGTGCTGCATGAACGACTCGCGCCACTCGGAAAGCCGATAGTTGTTGGGCTGCCCTTCGGGCACGGCCTCTACAACGCCACGTTGCCATTGGGGGCAGAAGCATCACTCGACGCCACGAAGGGCGACCTCGTCATTGAAGTCCCTCGCTAGCAAGCTGTTGGGATTGAGCGGAGACGCGCAGCCAAGTCTGTCGGGCAACTCAAGGGGCGATACGTACATAGGCGTACCGAACCATCGGTATCCCGTCTTGGTCCTCGCGACCCGATATCCACAGGTACGGGGGAATAATGTCCGAAAGCGATTGAACGAGCGCCTGGGAGTTTCGCGGCTTCGTTCGGGAATCCCATGGCACCACAACGAGCTGCATCACCCCAGGATACTTTGTGAGGGCCAGTCGAAGCTCTTCCACCGTCTTTACCCGAGTGAGAGTTGAGAGTTTTCTCTCTGAAGAATCCGGTATGCCGAATAACGTGGCATCATCGGCTTCAAGAGCAACCGTTCGAATCTTGCTAGCCTCCGCATCAAAAATGAGGTCAATCATAGCACGAGACTGCAGCCCTCTACCCGACTGGGAGTAGAATTCGTAGCCCGGCTGCTTGTCGTACAAAGCGAACAGCATCCATGCATTCGTCAGGGCCGACACGCTACAGATAGTAACTGCCGTGCCGCGCACGAGATTGGCGGGAGCTATCCTTCGGGCGACCAGCTCCGCCCCGAGGGCGCCTATCCAGGCCAGAAAAAACGAGGCTCCGATCATTCTGCGGGAGACGCCCCGGACCTGGTCGCTCAGAGGAAAACTGAGAGCCATTGGCAAGATGAACAGAAGCAGCCCGATAATGCAGAGGCGAGCTGCCGGTGACCGACGGAGATCGATGAGGCACTTCATAAAGCCTATCGAGACGAGAACCGAGAACACTGGGTCAAGAATCGGGGCACGTGGCCTAAACATGTGTCGATTAAAGTCGTTGATCGAAACCTGAAACTGCTGGAAGGCATCCCCAACCACGTACAGGACTGCCGACAGCCGCGAGAACCCAAGCTTCGGAAGCAGCTCTGCCTGCTCGCGCGCAGCAAGACCATGCAGCGGCATGACATTGTCGCCCTTGAGAAGTTGAAGCAAAAACGGCTCACTGGAGAGCAGGCATGTGATAGCGGACACGGCAAGCAGGCCACAGATGCGCCGCCCCTCACCGCGGGCAGCTGCGAACCACCCCTCAAGGAATAGGTACCCGACAATCGGCAGCAGGAGCACCCCACCCTTCTGGAGCACGAGAGCTGCACCCATGGCGCATCCGGTCATCGCTGCCCAAAAGAAACTCTTGAACCGGAGTGCAAGCAGAAACCCCATGATGCCAAACGATGTGAGAGCGAGGTCGAATGGATACGCGTAGATGAACTTCGAGTTGAGCCAGTGCCATCCAAACAGCACCAGCAGGATCGCCGTGCACGCCGCTGTAATGGCCCCTGAACGCAGCCGAACCGCGACATACCAAAACGCTACGGAGAGCGCTCCGCAGACTATAGAGACGGCTTTTTGAAACGAAACGGGATCTACCATCATCGCGAATGGGCGGTAGAGAAGCGCCTGAAGATAGATCAGGCTGAAGGGATACCCATCCTCTCCCAAGACCCCAAGCACCAGAGGATGAGGCTGCTCGAGGTACTTTAGCAAGTAATCGGTATGGATGAACTCATCTACGACGAGAGTCCTGTGGCCGAACGACCGGACAAGCAGCGCCGAAAGAAAAACAAGCAGGAAAACCAATGTGCGTCCTCTCGGCACGTTGCACTCGACGCCCAACAGGCGGTCTGCGCAGAAAGCCGCAAAAACAGAGATGAGCACAGCACTCCACCACTGAAGCTGCAACGAATATGCCCCCGACCCTACTCCGGCCAACACGAAGGAGTAGACTCCCTGGGCGAGGGCAGCTACCATGATGGTAGACAGCGAAAGAAGCAGCCCCCACTCCGCTCGGGTAATCGAAGCTAGTGAAAATCTTCGCGGCAGGAAGGCAAGCAGCCCTCCACCGAGAATAACCGACGAGTACCCCCACCAGACAGAACCTGGCATCTCCTCAAGCCAGAAAACTCCGACACAAACCGCCGACAGCGCCATGAGGAGCAGGATGTGTGACGAAACGGAAAAAAAGAAATTACGCAGCACAGGGCCCTCAACAAGCGCACAGAACTCCAACAACTGCTCAAAGACTATGAAACAGTTGTGCTTCTGAAAAGCCTCTGCTTTGCGCCTTGCGTAGATGGCTGGCAACAGGCGTTCGGGCCTAGAGCATCAAGAGTCCCGGAAAGGCTGGAAATTCGTATAGGCAGGGGCTTGCGCGCGTGTCCAGCTTCCGCCGCATACCTACGCTGGTGCGACTATCGCTTTTGCACAAGCTAGGAGCGTGCCGGAATCCCACACCTCAGCGAATTTTTCGGGAAGAGCCTGCGTATGCGAGCGGCACCTTAGGCAGCATTCCCCGAAGCAGCAGTACCCCCACCTACCCCGCCGATATCATGAATTTCCAGCTCGAACGAAGGCGTACCGCACCATCGGAATCCCATCGTAGTCTTCTCGTCCTGGAATCCAGAGATACGGAGGAACAATATCGGCGAGAGCCTCAACCACGGCGCGAGAGTCTCTGGGATTCGCCTTCGAATCCCACGGTATGATCACTAGCTGAACTACCCCCGGATTTTTGGCAAGCGCCGGACGCACCTCGTCAACTGTTGCGACCGCAGTCAGGGTCGATAGCTTACGAACTGAAGAGTCAGGCATGCCAAGCAGCGTCGCGTGATGCCCCTCCAAGGCAACCGCCGGAATCCTTCTCAGCTCCGCTTCGAGCGCCAGATCTATCATTGCTCGCGACTGCAATCCTCCTCCGGTTGGAGCGTAGCTATCACCAGCATGCTGCGGCGTGAAGCGCGTGTTGAAGAACCAAATATTGGTCGCCGCCGAGAGGAGGCAGAGCACAGTGGCTACCCTGTGCGCTCGTTGGGGAGTCGCTAGCTTGCGTGCAACGATCTCTGCTCCCAACGCCCCAATCCACGCCAGAAAGAGCGAAATGCCGAGCATTCTGCGCGCGAGGCCCCGACTCGCATCGTTGAGGGGGAAGCTAACAGCCATCGGCAGTACGAACAGAAACAATCCAAGGAGACAAAAGCGGGCAACTGCCGAGCGCCGTAAGCTGAATACACACCCCACGAAACCCACCGAAAACAGGATCGAGAACACCGGATCGAGAATCGGCGCATGCATCCGGAAAATATGCCGAGGGAAGTCGTGAGTGACTCGTTGTAACTGCCTAAACGCATCCTCAAACATGAAGACAATCGCTGTAGCTCTAGTCAGGCCAGCCTTCGCGAAGACTTCTGCTCGATTCCGGGCCGCCAACTCGTGCAGCGGCATCATGTTCCTTCCATTGAGCATCTGCAGCAGAAATGGTCCACAGCAAACGATTGCTCCAGCAGCCGAAACTGCGAGCAAGCCGAAGAGCCGACGACGCTCCTGGGGTGTTGCCGAGATGAGACTTTCCAGGAACAGGTAGCAGACTACGGGAGCGAGGAGCACTCCCACTTTCTGCAGCCATATCGTTGCTCCAATGGCGCATCCTGCGAGCGCAGCCCAAACGAAACTCCTACACCGAAGCGCCACGACACAGGCCATGATTCCGAAAGATACGAGCGCTAGATCGGGAGGGTATGCGTAGATAAATCCCGAATTAATCCAGTGCCAGCCGAAAAACACCAGCAAAATAGAGCCGTAGAGCGCCGTAGAAGCCCCCGAGCGAACACGCACCACCACATACCAGAACGTCACAGAGAGGGCCGCACACGCGAGCGAAATGCATTTTTGGAGCGACACTGGGTCTACGAGCGGGGCTACCGCTTGAGACAGAAGGGCCTGGAGGTAGATGAAGCAGAATGGATATGCGTCGTTCCCCATAACTTCGAGGACTATAGGCTTCGGCTGCTCAATCATCCGCATCAGGTAGTGGGTATGGATGAACTCGTCTCCAACGAGCGTCTTGAGCCCGCATGAGCGGACGAGCAGAGCCACAAGAAAGATGAGCGACATCGTAAAAATCGCGCCTTTTGGCACTCGATACTCAACTCGCAACACACGATCAGCGCAGAATGACGCAAAAACCAAGAGGGCAATGGCCGAACCCCATGCCGGAAAGAGGGGAAACGGACCCGGATCACCGAATGAATTAGACAGTGAGAAAACGTGTAGAGCGTGAAAGATTGTGCCGCCGAGCGAGGCCAGCATGAGGCATGCCCATTCGGAGCGCAGCACTGGAGGGAATGAGCACCTCGAGGGCAGAAAAACAAAGAGCGCGGCGCCGAAGAGTGCAGCCCCATACCCCCAGGCTAGTGAATTGCGGCCACTCTCAAGCCACGCGACACCTGCGCAGAGGAGGAGGAGCGCGGTGAGAAGAAGAACATGAGCTGATACGGCAGCAACAGACTTGTTCACTAGACCTGAGCAACAGAGATGGGGTTGACGGCTATTCCAAGGAGGCTACGGCACAACGCGTATTCTGCAAAGCCTCTGTTCTGCGGCATGCCCTTTCGGATCTCTTCAGCTCGAATCAACGGGCGAGCCGTCTACACACAAGAGACCTCGGACCGTCTGTCAATCATTTGAGGGATCGTGATTTTTCTGGAACGAGGAATTATTGGCTAATGTGGCGGGGAGACCTAATTTTCAACTCGCCGACCGGACTCGAACTTCATCACCTCTTCCGAACCGGTGTTGGGGTCCTTGATTCGAACGACCGTGACGCTCCGCTGCGCTGCCTGCGCAGCTTTGAAGGTCTCTCCGAAAAGGGATGCCTCACTGATCGAGCCGCTCATCGCGAGCCCGCCGGTATCCTCCGCCCCACGCAGGACGAGGCCAAGCTTGCCGTGCTGGGTAGCCAGACGCACCTTCATGGCGTCTTGAACGGAAAGCAGTAGCGTCACGGTTGGCGGGATAGCCTCTGAGCCACCGGCTGACGGCGCCGCTATGTTTTGCTTTCTGACGCGCTGCGCCCCTTCCGTCCGCCGATTGGCAGATAGGACCTTGGCGTTGTGCGCGATGACCGAGGCCGTATTCCGGCCGGTGTACTCGGTAACCCACACGACATCGACTCTTGCACCCGGCTGAGCCCACCCCTCGACACTACTTGTTGCATCAACGGAGATCGCAATCGCTCGGTAACCTGGAGGAATACTGGCAGTAAGGGCATTCACCGGCTGAAGGCTCGTAAGAAATTCGCGGTTCACCAGTCGGTTGGCAACCAGCACACCTCGCGCGTACATACCCTTAAGCTCATCAAACGAGCGCACAATGTCGGGACTCACCACGACTTCGGGCTTACGCTCACGCTTAAACATGTGCGGCTGAAACGCAGAACCTGGGGGTATGTTCGAAACGGGCACGATAACCTCAACGGTGCCTTCTTGAGGCAGCGCCTCCGTGAGCGGCGCCATGGTGGCAGCCGTACTCGACTTGCTGGAAAAGTGAAGAAAAAAACCGACACCAACGACCATCACAAAAAACACTGACGCGAGAGTGATGATTTGGGGAAGCAGCAGAGCCCCACGTCCACGCCTCATCTGAACGAAATTGCCTCGCTTCTGGAACATGACGTTAAAAACCCTCTAGCTTACAGATACGCTACTGGGGCCGCAGGGGCCTCTAAAATTCTTCCCACCCATCTGTCTAATCGGCATGAGAAGGGTTTTTCTATCAGCTTTTTTTCTTTAATCGCGGTAAGCCTAAAACCTGCAATCTATTCAATATGATGAAAAGCTAGTGCGCGAGGGCCTCCAACTGTCCGAGCAGGAACGTGATGGCGATTTCTACTCGAAGCACCCGTTCCCCTAGGTCGACGGAGCGAAAACCGATCGTCTGAAACTGTGCTATCTCAGCCTCACTCCATCCACGCTCCGGACCGATCGCCACAACGGCTCCTAAGTGCCGCCCAGAGGCTCCTCCATTCGATGCCTGGCACACTGTCGCCAACCTCTCGCCACCTGGATGCGCGACGATTGTAGCCACATCACCGGCTGCGAGCAGCGGCGCAATTTTATTCTCACAGAAATATCGAAACGATCTGTGCACTACTATCGCCGGCGGGCGACTATCCCAGACCTGCTCAAGCGCCCTCATTGATTCCTCTCGAAGGTTATCTTCGAGCAAAGCCGTCGATTGTAGGTAGCTCTTGTCGCCCTTCTCGCTGCGCACGAAGTGGAGGGAGCGTACCCCTAGCATGACTGCTGCTTGCACACACTTCTTGATGGTTTGCGGGCGGCTAACTCCTACGATGAGATCGACTGGCCGAGGCTCCCGTGCCGGAATCGAGAGCGACAGCTCTAGCACCACCCTATCCGGCCCGCTCTCCCTCGCCAGCGCTTCTCCCCGCAGCCCCCCAAGCAGGGCCGCTTTCACTCGCTGACCGGCGCGCAGCCCGTGGGTCTCATACGCATACCCTGCTCGTGCGCCCGACAGTACCGCACAGGAAGCATCTACACACTCTTCGGGCAGGATGATAAGAGAGTTCATGGTCCTTCATGGTAGACAGATTACCGTCAAGAGTAAACGAATGCGCCGCCTTCCCGGAGCCCCGCTATGAGCAGCAATCCACATGCAAGCATCCAAAAGCTCTTCGAGCTTCGACGTAGCTGCTCGGCCTCCGTCCCGCCCTTCGGTGCCGTCGCACCGTTCATCGAGCAGGCCCTCGGCGCCCTCTTCCCTCAGCTCTCTCCCACGTCTGGACTCTCACCGGAGACGTTGACTGCGCTAGTTCAGAGGACGCGCAGCACCCTGCATGAGCTTCTCGCTCCCGTGTTGAATCCGCAGGATGCTCTGGCGGCCTGCGACGCGTTCGTCGAGATGCTCCCGCAGCAGCACTCTTCAATCCTTGAGGATGCCAAGGCAATTCTCTCTGGAGATCCCGCGGCCGGAAGCATTGACGAAGTTATCCTAGCCTACCCCGGCTTCTACGCAATCGCAGTGTACCGCCTCGCTCATTGGCTTCATGGCCAGAGAGTCCCTACTGTTCCGCGTATGCTGACTGAGTACGCGCACCGTGTAACGGGGATCGATATCCACCCCAGTGCGACTATCGGTCACTCCTTCGTTATCGACCACGGCACAGGGATCGTAATCGGTGAAACCACGGTGATCGCAGACAACGTGAAGATCTACCAAGGAGTTACCCTTGGGGCCCTGAGTGTCGATAAATCGATGGCGAATGCAAAACGTCACCCAACGATCGAGCGAAATGTCGTCATCTACGCAAATGCAACAATCCTTGGTGGTGACACCGTCGTCGGAGAAGGAAGCATCATCGGCGGGAACGTATGGCTTACCGCAAGTGTGCCCCCGCAGTCGCGGGTGTATCACCGTGGTGACCTGCCGAGTGCATAGCCGCAGCTGCCCGCTGCACTGACGTAAGGGCTACTCTCGTGCCTCGAGAGATTGAGACCGGCCCTGCGCTGCCAAAAGTAGCGCGCTGCCACCCCTCAAGGCGCCGGACGAGCCACCCTTCAGCAGAGATTCCGACCGATCTCGCTAACCGAGCTGCTTGTGGCGTCCCTTCAACAAGTGAGGCCACACCTTGTAGTGGAAGGGAAGCGGGTCGGCCCAAACTGCTCCCAGGGGGACCGCGCCAGAAGCGGTGTCCGAGCAGACGCAGGACACTCACAAAGAGCTGCTGCTCTGCCAGGGGCTGGTCCAACGCTCGCTGAACCTCAGTATTGCACAGGCTGAGTTTCGCTGAACGAACCGCCACTTCTATCGGATTCAGGCGAAGGGCGGCGCACAACCGCTCAAGCCAGCCGTCAGCCGGTAGCGTTAGCCGACAGCCTATCGGTAGCGGCTTCCCAACGAGGGCCGAGATAAGCCGCTCGTCTCCCGCTGCATCCTGTTCTGTGCGGCGAACACGAGCGCACCGCAGCGCACCGGCAAGTGCGGCGCGCAAGCCTCTGAATCGCTCTGGCACCAGACTCCAAAACTCATCAAGAGAGATTTCTTCGGGAAGCGGCAGCAGGCCAACAGGGCCAACCTCTGTCACCGTGCTGGGCTCAAGCCGTAGCCCCATGGCCTGTGATACTTGAAGCTCTAGTTGCGCCTCAACGATGCGAAGCACGGCCTCTACCACAATCCGCTCGATAGCATCGACGCCCCGGTCCGGATCAAAGGTGACCTCAAGCAGTTCGCAGCGAACGAGCTCACGCTTCAAATCGACAGCCGCTCGCACCAGCGATGCTTCAATCCCGTCGAGAGTCTCCGGGAGCGGAAGTCGCCGCACAACTCCCTCGGGGAGCTGTACCTTGCCGCCAAGACTACGTGCACAGAGCGAGCCGTATCGAGAATTAAGGAATCCAACGAGCCGCTCATCATCGCAGAACAGGCCCGAAGATGCCGCTCGGCCGAAGCTCCAACCAGGCTCTTTTGATCGCAGCCCGAGGGAGCCGTTGGCAAACCACGAGTACACCCACCCGCTCTTCTCGAACCACGGCTCCGCCGATAGCCCAGCTCGCGCGGAGCGTTCGAAGATCCGCCGCCCTTCCCCCCAGTCGAGGACCGTTCGGTTAAGCCCATACCATCGCCCGTATCCCCCGCCTTTGGAGTGAACGCGCCAGCGAGATGCGTCGGGGATCACCTCCCAGTGATTGCGCACGAATCGTCGGTCGTCGTTCGTCTGTAGCCCCACAATAACAGACGCGTCACTCTCCAGCCGTCGCGACGAGCCCTGCAACGCAGCGGGTATGTCAGACCCCTCTAAGAAAATCCGGTCATGGGGCTCAAGCATAAAGCGCTTTTGGCAGAGGAGTCGGCCCTCCGCTGCGCCCCCGTTTAACAAACTGGGCAACGCCCGGAGCCGGGCGCTCTTTTCCTCACTATCAGCCACAGCTGACAGGGTAATGAACAGCAACTCGTGGCTGCTGTGCGGTCGGCCTTTTCGCGCTGATAACAGCACCACGCCAAGCCCGTCATGGAGGCCGAGCTGTCGGTCAAATGCACGCTTGCCTAATTCACACAGCGCATCGACCGTCAGCTCGTTATAGATGCCACCAAAAGTTCGGCCGCCGTTTCGCAGCTTCCGGTAACCCTTCAGCCGGAGCCATTTGTCGTGGGTCACAAGACCGAGGAATCCCTCCGGCGCTAGCAACTCAAGCGCACGCTCAACGAAAGCCGAACAGAGGTCGAGAGAGGAATCGGGATACTCACGGTCGAGAAAGACACGGGCTTCAGCGGTTAGTTTGCGACGGCCGAGGTAGGGCGGATTCATGAGGATACATCCGTAGGTGCGGCGCAGCAGCGGCTGCTCCGCGGCACGGTCGAGGGTCCCGAGAGGACCATCTACGGTAGTAATCCTCTCACGCACGATCGCAAGAGCCCGTCGCACGTCTGGTGCTCCCAGGCGCACAGCCTCTGCAGCGAGCACACCGCGGCACAGCTGTACCGCGAACGGATCGATATCGAACCCAAATAGCGACTCCAGCAGCTTTTCAATTGGAGCAGAGGGCCGATGGGCACGGACGCTGCGAAGTGCCTGCACGAGCAGGTGCCCCACCCCACACGCCGGATCACAGAGGCTTGCATCCAGCTTTTTTAGGAACGCCGCTCTCTCACAAAGAAACGCCCCCATCTGCTCATCGGTGAATATCTGGGTTGCAGCGGAGAGCTTAAGGCGCTCGGGTTGTCGCTCCCCTCGACGACTCACGCCCCACGTGGAAGCTTTCCGCTCCGGCTCATTCCAAAGCTGGTAGGCCCATCCAACGAGCAGCGGATCCGTACCCAACGCCTCGCTGATGCCTTCCGGCAAATCGTTCTGAGCGGCGAAGCACTTTTCAGCGCCAGGTCCCTGGTCTAGAGCCGCCTCAGCCCCAGGACAGGCCGCGCGAAGCAGCATGCGGAAGAATTCAGCGCATCCGCCACCACCTAACCTTCGTCGCTGTGAGCGAATAAAGCGAAAAAAGTGTGGGTCGGGGGCCATGACAACAGTCTTCGTTTCAAGGGTTAGGCATTGATATAGTAAGCGCAATACAGCGCTGCAGAAACCCGCTTCGTCGGGGCGCTCCACGTACTCTCGGGGAATATCCTGACCGCCTGGTAGCAACACAGGCAACTACCTCAGCGGTGAAAACGACCGGCAGCAACTCAACCGAGAAGGTTTCAGAGGCCCGTGAGCGGACCTCCTCCGAACAATCCAATTGCTACCTAACGCCCCTAAAGTCCCCGAGATATCCGGCGTTCCACAGCCCACCACATCTTGCGCGGGGTCGTTTGACTTGCCCCATGCCGGGTTATACAGTCGAAAGAGGGGCGGAAAATGGCCCGGAGGAACAATGGCTGCGAGAAACAGGGCATCGCTAAAAACACCGACAGAGGAGCCGTCAACAAAGCGCTCCACCCAGTCGAAGCCCAGCCGCTCAGCGCGCAGAGCGACCCTCGCCCGTGTTGCTGTGCAAGTTGCCTCGTCTGACCCCACCCTGACCCAATTTCTGAAGTCCCCGTTTCCGGCTCGTGCTTCAAACGGCACCGGCCAAAATGACGCAGCGTCTGCGGCCTCAGTCAAAGTCGAAAAAGCGATCCAGTCTCTCGGCAAGCTCGAGGCCGAGGTTATTGCGGCGCTCTTCCCATCATCGGGCAGCGACCCCGAGAGCCTCGAAAAACTGGCTACGCGTCTCGGCATGACCGCTGAGGAGGTACAAGCGGTCGCGGACGACGCGCTTCGCGACCTACGCGGTTCTCGACCTGGCGCAGCGCGTATCAGCGCGATCTGGAACTAGACGCTCCTGGACTAAACGGCTGCTGCCTGGGTGAAAGTCTCGCCGCTCCGCCGTCGGCCGGAGACCCACTTCTGGACAGGTTAGGGCGTGCTTGCGATTTACTTTGCGCAGTCTTTAGGGCAGCTGGTAGGGCTCTCTGCACAGGGGCACCCGACAGCCATGCACACGACCTCCTGGCAGATGCCGTCGCCACACAGGTCCTTGCAGACTCTTCCTCCTGAGAGCTCCTGGCGCTGGTCGACAAAGACGATTCCCTCTTCGCTCACGCATTGTGCCGGGTAACTTTTGAGCACCTTCCCTCTCTGCGCCACGCACTCCTCGAAAGTTGTGGGCGCTGCGGCGTTCTGCCCTACCTGAGCACACGCACTAGAACCAGCTGCACTGAGGAGAAACAAGACAGCACTGCTGAGCAACGAGAGCCTCATAATTACCCCTTAAAAGCGAAGGAGCCGCTCGGCCGCGGCTACAGATCGTTCGGATACAGACCGAGGAGCTACATCGAGTCGCCCTGTCTCCAGGACGCTCCCCCGGACAACGCCAAGACTACTAACATCTTAGCCTGAACTTTGCCGCTCATTTTTTTATAGTCGCCCGAAAAACGACAGCCCTTAAAACGCTTCGCCGCCTGGTCGTGACACTGCTTCGTGGTTGGATTTCGCAGGCAGAAGAGGGTCGACTCAACAACGAATTGACGCGGCGTTTGGAAGGACTTGCATGCGCGCTCCCACGGTGCATGCTGTTCAGCCCCATGGGCCAGAGTTGCAACTGCGAGCGTTGAAGCCGCAATTCCCGCTACGAGAACGTTTCGCATCTTCATGTCGAGGCCTCCATTTCAGCTCTTAAGGCACCGCCCTGCCCGCACCGAACCACTCCGTGCGGGGTATGGAACACGCGACGCCCTATGTTACTTCAAATTCGCGCCGGACCAGCGAACAACTTTCGCCACCTCCAACGCCGACCCGAGCCTCCCAGCCACCTCCGGCCGAATGCGGGGATAAACCCTTCACTCTCTTCACCTTGGATCTACGGACGGATCGAGGCCGACCTTTAGGCACGAGCCCCCCTTTCTAGCTGAGCGCATGCAACACCCTGGACAGACGGTGGAAAAAAGTTAGCGTCGGGACGGGGCAACCTGTTGAATCGTGGCTAAGTGCAGTCTGCGGCTGCCAGCTCCCCTCGACGCTTCTCGAACGTTTCACGTTTGATAAACACTACAGAGCTATCGTCATCCTCCCCGGATGCGAAGACCCTACACCAATCCGGTGAGACCTCCAGGAGAGTCGCCATCGCACTGCCGTACCGCCACACGATCGTTTCTGGTTTCACTTTCTCGATGTACCCGTCCCAGTTCGCCTTGCCGACGAAGCTTGAACGGTACAGCTCCCATACCTCCGGTGAATTTACATTTGTCCTTCCGTCGATCGGCACCTTGTGGCGCGGCTCGCCAGTTACCGGATCACTGAAGCGGTACATCAGGTAGCCGCCAGAAGAGAACTCATTCAACACCGGGAATCCAAGCCCCTTCTCCTCGATAAAATCAATTGCGCTCTTTGGAATGAGCTCGGCATTGACCGCTGGACGCCGGTAGAGCGTCGCCGATTGAGCCAGAAGCATCCCCACCAGCAGAACCCCAAAGGAGAGCAAGGTTCCCTGCTCGAGCGAAAGGAACCCTTTCTTGAGCTGCCGAACACCTTCTGCCAAGTGATCTCCACCTCGTGGTTGCGGCACGTGTCCACTCTGCCGCCACCACGCAGCGCACAGTGCGCCGAGAGCAATAGCAGCAAACGGTAAAAATTTGAGGGCGGTTAACCCAGCGAGCGTCATGCCAGCTCCGAGTATGAGTCTGCTGGCTGGCGGAGCTGCCCGCTCAGCCTGAAAAGCAGCGATCAAGATCGCGCCCATGAGCACGACGAAGACCGTCGAGTACTGCAAAATCGTAGCCGGCTGAAATTCTGATATCGAGTTGTACTGCAACGGGTGTCCCCCTTTGCTAAAAAAGGTCAGCCACTCTCCACCAAAGTACGGAGTGACAAGAGTGCCGACAAAAAACGCGGCGCTAGCAACAAGGGCGCGCTTCGAATCAAATCGGTGATTCGGGTCTTGGAGCGTCCAGAGAAAAACGGCCCCCAACCCTAGCGCAGCCGTCAGGTGAATGTTGCCCCACAAGGACCCGATAACCACTAACGGCAGGAGTCGGCGCGCTGAAATGCCACGACTTACGATGGCGTCAGCCGACGCGAGGGAACAGGCAAAAAGGATCCAGACCAAAGACTGCGGCCGCAGCGTGAAGTGGTTGTAGCAAGCCACGGTCGTGTAGGCACCAAGCAGCGCCCCGACGAAGTGGTCGCGCGCGATGCGGCCGAACACTGCGAAGAAGCTGAGGGACACCGCACAAGCGAAAATAACTTGCAGCGCCATCAGGCCTCGCTCGTGCCAGAGCCTCTCGACCCACGCAAAGAGTACCTCAATGCTCCACGAGTAAGCTCGCCACAGCTCGCCACTACTGAACATGTTCCAGAGATCCACGTGCGGAATCTCTCGGTGCGAAATAATCCAGCGTCCAACGGTGATGTGCCACCACAGATCGGGGTCTGCCACCGACTGGCAGATGTAGAGCCCGAAAAAAAGCGAGAGAAATATCCAGAGCAGCTGCTTCATAGGTGGTGCGTACGTTGAGAGGTAGCACAGCTCCACGCGCGCGACACCGCAGCATTGAGTCTTTGCCCCTACCGAGGGCTAGTATCGGCACTGGTCCGCTGATAAGTTGAGCCCGTTAATAGAAACGGCGTTATGGGCGTTCCTTCTTAGGGGGCAATCCCTTGGATGCCCTTAGGTTTGCGGCTACGACGCGCACCTCCTCTCGAAGTGGGCCTCCCATTTCTCTGGCCTTCGTCACGATTCGGCCGAAAATGGCATTCGCCTGGCGCTGAGACTGCTTTGAGCCAAGGTCAACGCCGCCCCGGTACAGCGTTGCCACCGCCAAGTTGTTGAGAATGGCAACCTGAAGCTCCTTGTTGTTGCCCGGCAGAAGCTGGGCACGGGCGGAATCAAAGGCCCGCAGAGCACACTGCAGCTCTCCAGCCTCAAGTTCGGGACCAGAAATAGCCCGTATCAGATGCAGTGTGCCGGTCATCCACATCGGAAGAGCTCGATGCCCGTTTGACGTCCAGCCTGCCTTAATCGCCGACATAGAGCGCAGCTCGAATTCAATCGAATCAGCGCCGACACCATTTGTGAGCGCAGTGGAGTACCTCGGCCATACCTGTGCCAGGCGTCCGAGGAACTGCCCAGTCGCAGGAAGTTTCGCATCGGACAGCCCTATCGTGGGAACCGAAACGATAATCTGCTGCGGCTGAATGCCCCTGCGCTCAAGCGCACGGCGGGCGTAGCTGTCCTGAGGCAACGAGGAGGTCCAGAGTGGTGGCAAGGCGCGCAGTGACACGCTCGTCCAACGCGTCGTTCCCCACGCCACACCGAACACTGAGGGGTCTGACCGCAAGATTTCTTGGGCCTCCTCAGCACGAGTCACCCGGCGCGAGATCGTTCCAACGTGCACCGGCGACTCATTAGCCACCGCACTGCGCATCCGATTTCTCAGAATCTTTGCGTCTGCTTGGAGTTTATCCTCGGCCAGTTGCGCCACGATGAAGGAACTCTCTGAGATATCGAGCGCCGTGAGCCGTAGCGCAAATCCGAGCAGAGCGGCCACTGCCGAGCAAACGAGCAGCACGGACGGCACCTTCACGCCTCCCGGCGCCATCGGCACAAGCAGCAGGAGAACGACGACGAAGGTTGCTAGCTGTCCCCACGAACGCGCAGCCGCGCCCCCACCGGCTGCAGCGATGGCTACTGCACCACCTGCCGCCACTACGAGCACCATGGCTGCGCGGCTCGCCGCCCGTAGCTGCGGACGTGAGCTTCGGCTCAAGGCAGCGAGCACTTCATGGGGCGGAGTCTCTGCCGGCCTGCTGCTAGCTGCCTGCGCCATCGTCTCCCCCATTTTCAGAGCCGTCACCTTCATCAATTCCGAACTTGTCTTTGAGCAGCGACACCAGGTCGAGGCTGCTCGATGGGTCAAGCATCTCATCGAGCTCAGCTTGGCTGATTGCAATGTACTGAACTCCACACGACTCAAGCATGGTCGGAAGCCTCTTGTGCCGCTCTAGCCGATCGAGCTCGATCACAGTAGTAAAGTCTGGGGCGAACTCCACTACCATCTTTGGGGCATCGCTGCCGTCTACCAGGGTAAAGAGGCAGTGGGCGCTCTCAGCCCAGCGCGCAATCTCCTGGACACTCTGCCCGACCACTGAAGGGTACTCCCCGCCGCACACCGCCCGGACGCTCATGTTGAACACGATGTTGTCCCGTCCGAAGAAGGACGCCAGCATGCGAAACAGCTGGGACTCGGGGAGCGACATCTCAATCATGGCGCCGAGTATTGCAGATGGCTGCGCCTGCCACAAATAGGGGGCCCGCGACTCCCCTCAACGTCGACAGAAAGCCCCAAGTTTGGTCTAATGCGGCCATGGCACGGCTCCCGATCAAGTACTTTCCGGACCCAATCCTGCGCGTTCCGACGAGCAAGGTGTCGGCGTTCAACAGTGCGCTCCACACGCTTCTCGACAACATGTACGAGACGATGGTGCACGCTGACGGGCTCGGCTTGGCAGCTCCGCAGGTCGGCCGCTCAGAGCGGCTCGCGGTCATTGACGTCACGATCGAGTACATGCCGAAACCGCTCATCACCTCTCTCAGTGGGCACTCGGCCGAGGCACATATTCATGAGGGACGTCTTGAGCTAATCAATCCTCACATCACGACGAAGTCACAGCGTGTCGCTAGCTCAGAGGAGGGCTGCCTCAGCATCCCCTCATACCGTGACTCCATCAAGCGCCACGAGAACATATCCGTGCAGGCACAGGATCGCCACGGCCGAGAGTTTTCGCTTGAGGCTGTTGAGCTGCTGTCGTTTGCGCTGCAGCATGAGATCGACCACCTCGATGGCGTGCTCTTCGTCGATCACCTAAGCCGCCTCAAAAAAGTTCTCTTCAAGAAGTGGTGCATCAAGAACGAGTTTGGGCTCGAAGCGTAACGACAGCCATGAACGTCATCTTTTTCGGCACCCCCTCCTTCTCGCTCCCGTGCCTCGAAGCGCTGCTTGAAATGCCGGGCGTGACGGTACGGGCGGTGGTGACTCAACCGGACCGGCCGGCCGGCCGCGGCGGTGAGCTGCGGGCATCTCCCGTGAAGGAGCTTGCCCTCAAACGTGGGATCCCGGTGCTGCAGCCCGCATCGCTCCGCAAGGAGCTGTCCTCTTTTACGGCACAAGCCGCTCGCCATGGGCCGTTCGACGTTGGGGTCGTCATCGCTTTCGGGCAGATCCTGCCTAAGGCGGTTCTCGAGATGCCTCGTGCCGGCTGCGTAAACGTTCATGCGTCTCTCCTGCCGCGCTGGCGCGGTGCCGCACCGATTCAGCGCGCGATTGAGGCCGGAGACTCTGAGAGCGGTGTTTGCCTGATGCAGATGGACGAAGGACTCGATACTGGTGCGGTCTTCTCGCGGGCTTCAGCTCCGATAACCGAGCGCGACAACGCGCAAACCGTGCATGACTCGCTCGCGAATCTCGGCGCCTCGTTGCTCAAGCGAGACCTGCCAGGAATTGCCCAAGGCTCTCTAGCTGCGCTGCCGCAGGCATCGGCGGGTATCACCTACGCTCGCAAGATCGAGGCGCATGAGGGGCTCATTGACTGGAGCAGTGAAGCCGGTTCAATCGCGCGCCGGGTGCGCGCTCTTGCCCCACACCCTGGCTGCTACACATTCTGGCGCAGCCAGCGCATGAAGATCCTCGCGGCTGTTGCGAGGCAAGTCAGCTCTCCATCAGGACGCCATCCAGGCGAGGTGCTCTCAGCGGTAGGTGATCAAATTGCTGTCGCATGCGGCTCCGGCGAGCTGTTGGTGACACAGCTCCAGCTCGCCGGAAAACGGCAGATGTCCACCGAAGAGTTCCTGCGTGGAACTGGTGTTGTCCCAGGCGAACGGTTTTCGGCGACTCCGCAGTAGTTTTTCCCAAGCGCATCCGCGAGTATCTTCGGTTACAGAGTCCTGCATGCCTGCAACGGTCATGCCCGACCGACCGCCGTCGATGCATCCTGCCGGCATGCCGAACAACCACACTTCCCCCAGCTCACTCGTCTCTGGTCACCTGCCTCGGCTCGTAGACGGGGAGCGGAATGTGCTTGACCTTGCTGATGTCGATCATGCCGTTGAAACGCTGGGCCCGCTTTTTCAGCTCGCCCCGTGGGAGATCCGCCGCTGCCTCGAGCAGCTCGCTAGGAAGAACCCCCACCCTCTCTTGCCAGCGCAGGAGCACGCTCGTCAGCCCGAAACGCGCAGCGGTGCTTCACGTCGCACTTGGCACACTTGATCGGATGAGGGCTGGCGCGCACCTCGCCTCCGTCAAGTATCGCTCGCATCTGGTCGATCATTGTCTGGAGCCACTGCTGCTTCGCCTCTGTGTTTTCGACTCGAATACGCCGACAGGTCGGGCCGATGAGCAGGTAGCCGTGCGGCGGCCGCTTTCCCTCAAACTCCTCAACGAGTCGCATGTAGACGAGAAGCTGCGCCACGTAGCGGTCACGCAGCTTCTTCGCGAGAGGTTTGCGCTCAACCGGAATGATGAAGCCTTGCTCCTCAATCAGCGCGTCAGGCTTGCCAGCCAAGCCCTGCACCTCAGAGATATACTCACGCTCTGCCAGAAATGTGCTGCCCTCAATTGAGACCGTGACCGAGGCTGGCTCGAACCCGCTGGCGCGACGCCGTTTACCGGCAGCGCGTGAGAAGGACCGAATAACCAGCAAGGCTGCGCCGACCAGCAGCGCAAGCTGCACGGCGTTGTTTCGGATAGACAGCGTCGAGAGCTTCTCAAACGGGATACCTTGGGGATTGAGCAAGATGAAGACTACCAAGGCTGTGTAGATCAGCACTGCGACGTACCGAATCCACTGCCCCAGCTCTAGGGATTCATCGAAGACCCGCGACCAATCTCGATGGAGCTTCTTTCCGAGCGTCTTCTCGTCGAGCGCAAACGCGGCACCCTGCTTCTCTACCCACTTGAGCTTCCAGGACTGTGCGCAGACCGAGAAGGCCCCTACCTCACCTGCTGCCAAGATGTGCTTCCCGTCCGGCCTCGTGGTTGCCACGCAGTTCTCGCCTCCCTCGGACACTGAGCCGTGTCTTGCGGTCTAGTGTTTCTGCCGCCCTTTGAGCAGCGACCCCGTTGCTGCGATAATATTCGCACAGATATCACGAATACGCGCCCACCCCTCTCGCTGCTCCTGCTCCTCGGTAACCACCGCGTCATGTGGCAGCCCTTCATCAGCTACCGGATGCGCTATGCGCCGATTAAGCACTTCGGGGATAGAGAACGCCGGGAGGTGCGCGGTCTCTAGGATAAACTGCACCTCGGGAGCCTGGTGATGGGTTAGACGCCAGAAAGCGTAACGCCCACATGCAGTCAAGAACTCGCACACCACAAAGAAGCGTGTTCCACCGTCCGTTTGTGGCCCCACGCGAACACGGAAATCGATGCGGTCTTCCAGAAGAAAGTTCACCTCGAAGGCCTCGATCCAGCCCTTCCGAGCTCGGTACGCCGTGACTTCATCGAGGTACACCCCCTCAAGTAGCAGGCGCTCAGAGTCGTACCAAAGCCCGAGCCCGACCGCGATCTCAGAGCCTACTTGCTGCGTGTTGAATTCAGACTGCTGCATGAGAGAATCCGTGCCCTTTGTGCCGCTTGCGCGACTTTCTTTTTCCTACAGGGAGTTATCGACCTGGGAGCTAGTGGGCTTAACGGTTCTCGACCGCATCCGGTCCGAAGACGCCAAGAGCCAGCCTAACTATCTGAAAAAGCTTGCCTTAACCACTTCTCTGAGAGTGTGACACCCTAGCCCTCTTCTGCTATGCTCGCCGTTCTTACTGGCTGCTTGAGAGCCCCGATTCTTCGGCTCAACAGCGGCGCTAACATGTTTCGTCGAAAGACGTTTTTCACCTTAGGAAGTAGTTTCGTATGAGAAGAGAGAGAGGTAACGGGAGGCGTTCACATCGTGGTGGGCGCTCCAGAGGAGGACGCTCGGGCCGAGGCCGTGGACATTCACGAAGACACCCACGACAGAGCGCAGAGAGTGGCAATCAGCGCGAGCGCATCGCTATCGAGAGCGGAGATCTGGTTTTGATCGATCAGTTCATGCTCGCTAACCCCCAGTTCATCGAGAAGATCACGAAGGTTGTCGACGAGGACACTGCCGTCAAGAACGACATTATCCGTGAGTACGGAGGCAAGGTGATCTCGGTTGCGCGTGGCACCTACCGCATCGAGCGCGACCCGTTTGCGTACACGATTGTGGTTCATCCTGAGGGTGACTCAGTAGAAGCGGCGGAGCTAGTTAAGGACGCTACTGATGAGCTCGGTGAGCTCAACATCGACACCCGTTGCCTCGCTATGCTCGACCGCGAGCTGCTTGACGACAGCTCCCTCCTTGAGCGCTACCAGCAGCTCTGGTTCGGTGGCCAGGACAAGGCTTGCCGCGACCTGCTGCGTGACAACGGCGGCGCGGTTCGCTACGGCTTCCGCCGTGACGGCGACGAGCTAGCCGTGTTCCAAGTTCCAGGTGAGGACGTAATCTGCCTCTGGCCTAAGAACATCGAGGAGCTGACAGCAGCGGGCCGAGAGGACCAAGAGCATCAGGCTGCCCACGAGGGATAAGTTACGTTTCGCAGTGATGCGACGTGAGTTATACAGAGGGGGTTCGCGCGTAGCGCGAGCCCCCTCTCCTTTTAGCGACCAACTCGGGCGATAGTATCGGCAAATAGCTGTGCTCCTCAAAATCCTCGAACAGAAGCTCATCTTCAAGCCCACCCGCACCGATTACGGCGGTCTAGCCCCTTTCCAACCGCAGCGCTTCCGCTTCGGCCACGAGTTCGGCCTAGATCTCGACGGAGCCTTCGTCAACCGCGGCTCGTCCTCGGTTGTTCTCTTTGTGCACGGCAACAAACACAACCTGACGCGCTTCAGTGACCACTACGCGCTCTTCGCCGACCTGGGGCTCTCCTTCCTCACTTTCGATTTCCCTGGCTATGGTCAGAGCTCTGGGAGCCCTAGCGAGCAGGGTGTTTACGCCGCTGCGCGCGCCGCGCTCGCGCACCTGCGGCACACGGTAGGCTGTCCGGTGGAGAACATAATCGTGTACGGCTGCTCTATGGGAGGTGCCGTCGCAATGGAGCTACTACAGTCCGAGCGCGCTCGGGCACTCGTGACCGAGAGCACCTTCACGAACTCTTGGGATATGGCGAGACACCTCTACCCATTTCTGCCGGTCTGGAGGCTCCTGCCGAAGCGTTTTCCGAATGACGAGAGAATTAGCAAAATCAAGCCTCCGCTGTTTATGCTGCACGGTGACGCTGACCGCGTGGTTCCAGTAAGCATGGCACACGAACTCTTCGCTCTAGCGCCGGCTGGCACTCAGTTAGAGATTGTGAGAGGTGCGAACCACGTTAATTCCCTGGCTTTGGGGGGTAGCAGGCTGCGAGATTCCCTCGCCCTGTTCCTCGCCCGCTAGCGTTCTCAGTGTCCAGAGCAGAAACGCGAGCGTACCCGGGTCGAAGCTAGGACCAACTCGGCGAAAAGTATTGAGGGGAGAGGTGCTGCTAGCGGAAACGACTCCGTCGCTCCGCGATCTCAGATTGTACCGCACGGCCGTAGCCATCACTGTTGTCGTTTTGCGTCACGCCAGTTATCCGTAGCAAGACGTAGCCGACAACGCTCAAGCCAAGCACGAACAGCAGCGAAAGAACCGTCCGCGGATCGCTCTTGGGAAACAGGGACAGTATGGTATTTTCGGCCAAACTGCGGCGCTCGAAGGTATCCCTGGGGGCTCCAGCCTCAGTTGCTCCTCTCGACGCCCCTGTTCGAGAGTGATAATCCATGCCCCGTCCACCCATAGCTTCGCCCGCTCGAGAGCTACCGACGCGCGAGCTAGGACTGCCCCCCAAGACGAAGCTTGAACCTGATCCTGTGCCAACTGGTGCCGGAGTGTTTGCGCTGGGTGACGGAGAGGTTTTGGCGACCCAGGTATCGAGCCCGCCGCCGGTACTAGCTGTAAATCCACGCGAAACGAACTTGTCGAGAGACATACCGGCGCACTCCTTAATGAGGGCTCAACCCAAGAGATCCCCTTCGGCTTCCCCTCCTGGTATGGGGTGACTATCGCCCCCTGTAGCCGGTAAATTCCTGAAAATCGGGGTCATTCACCGTATATGTAACTCCGTCACGCTAACCCCACATAACTCTTTGAAGATTTGCCAATCATGACACGCTAAAAAGGTTTCTATGGGTGATCCATCAGCAACGTGGGCCAACGGAGGTGAAGCCGGCCGCACCTTTCTGCGGATACCCGGCGCGACGGATAACGTCGCCTCATCTTCCCCTCTCGTGTTCGATGGCACCGCCACCTCAGTTACAGAGGTGAGCGCAAAACTGAAAGACGAGGGGGCAGCTGGCCTACCGCGCGCCGTTCGTGCCATCGCTGCGGCGAAGCTAACCCGCACGGAGCTGCACCAACTGTGCGGCCTGCTTCTCACAGCCGTCGAGCTGAACCGCGAAGACCCTGCAGCCGCAGCACTCACTGAGTTGATCTGCTCTCAGGCGTCCGAGCCAGAGGCTGCGTTTATCGGCATACAATTGCTCAGAACCTGGCGAGATCAAGAGGTGTTTCGTGATTTCTCGGCTCGGCTGAACGAATCGTTGTCTGCTGCTGTGCGCAAATTTACCTTCTCTCCGGAGTTATCCCGCCGAGACGTTACGGAGCTGCGATACGTTCTCATGCGTGCTTTTGAGAGCGAGCTGCTGCATGAGGCCGCAGCTGAATCAATCCGAGAAATCTTACTTTCTGAGCACCCCCGCCTCGCCGCAGAACGAAAAGATCTCGCAAGCCATATCATCAACGCCGCATACGTGCTTCGAATCAAGTCTGTGAGCCTCTCGGATCTGAAGCGTCTTGCGACGGCTGTGTTTGCTACTGGAACTGCCCCCACTTCTCTGCGGCTAGCGGCCTCATCTGAAGCGCAACCGAAGCGTGTCGTATTTCTCGTGACAGCTCAGGATGCCGAGCGACGGCGCCAATTCGGCCTTGCTTCAGCTATCGAGCTACACAAAGCCGCCACCTTGCTCGGTCGTCAGATGACTATCGCCGAGCATGAGCTCGCCCTCTCCTTTCAACACGGCACAGACGCAGCGACACCTGGCAACCAGCGTTGGTTTAGCCGTGAGGAGTGGCTGACTGCCCAGCGGCTTATGCTGCTCGCCATCGAAGAGCTGCCGACCGATTCTCTTATTGCTCTCGGCCTGCTCCGCATGCTGGCGACAGCTGTTAAAGTTGAAGACCCCTCTGATAGTCGAGTTAGCTTTAAACGGCCGGATGCTCTCGACCCGTTGACGCGGCGTCGTGCGTTACGAGAAGCGGATCGGCTCGCGGAAAACCTGGGCATATCAGCCGATCGACTTGAGACGGTGACGCAGGACCAGATTAGACGGCTGCTGGACCCCACCTTCCTCATCCACAATCCATCGGTGACTTCGCTTGAGCAAATTACGCGGGGAGACCCAGAGGAGCTGAGCGCCCTACCTAAGGGGACTAGCGCTATCAACCTCGCCACAAATGAGCTGACGTCGAGGCTGCTCTCCGACAGCAGCCCAACCCTCGTTTCGCGACTCGTTGCCGGTGACTTCGAAGTGCTCAAGAAAGCTCAAGGGCTGACCCTCAGCCAATTTCGCTCCCTCCTCGCGAAGATCAGGCCACGAGCAATATCGGACAACTGGGCCCGGCTGGCATTTCTTGAGATCGTGCGCGCGCCTCACGCGGATGATGTAGACGTGCAGGTCAGAACCGCGGCCCTAGGCGCCCTGGTGAACGAAGCAAGGAAGCTCGGTCGGCTCACCCCTACAGTCGAGAAGGAGGTCTTCGCCGCCTCAGCTGAGATGCCGTACCTGCAGCATGTACGAGTCCATCCAGAGACCGAGCTTGGCTAGGGGATGATGAGCTTCTGGCCTGCAACGAGCCGACTGCTCTTGAGATTGTTTGCGCGAGTTATCTTCTCTACTGAGGACCCAGTCCCTTTTGCGATGCTTGAGAGGGTGTCGCCCGATTTCACAACGTAGCGCTTCTTATCTGCCTGAGATAGCTCGGACGCCTCAGCCTCCTGAATGGCCGATGGCACACCACCTGTGAGGTGGCGTTTCGCCGTTTCGTATTCGGCTCGCGGTTCTACTCGCTCTGGCGCATCAGGAGCGGTCACAGTTAGCAGCTGCCCTGACTTCACCCTGAGGCTTGCAAGTCCATTGAGCTGCTTGAGCTTCTCGGGTGAGGTGTTGTACCGCTTAGCGATGCTCGAGAGCGTTTCGCCGCGAGCAACTCGGTGTTTCTTGCCCTGTGCCACTGGTTGGGAAATGGCTACCACCTGAGGCCGTTGCTCGAGACTAGCTGCAGCAGCCGGGTCGACAGAGCGACTCTGGTACTCCACCGGAACTCGCAGCTGATACCCCGCCGGAATTCGGGCTACGCCGCGCCAGACCGGATCCAGCAGCGCGTAGTTCGCCTCTTTCAGGGCATCGATCGGAACACCCAGCTGTTTTGCAGCCTGTGATACTGGCACCGAGCTTTTCATCGCTACCGTGTACACCCGCAGGGGCGGCTGAACCGGGATCTCGGGAAAGTATTTTTCGTGCTCTGCGTATATTTCGAGAGCTGCAAGGAACTCGGGATAGAAATTTGTAGAGGCGAAGCCGAAGTACCTCTCCTTCGGATCTTCAATAATGGCTGCGAGTTCGTTCGTTCCAGCCTTGTTCACCTTCGAGCGGACGCCGCCGATGCCGTGGTTGTACGAGGTAATTGCAAGCGGCCAGGAGCCCAGCGAGTTGTACGCTCCGCGCAAGTACTCCGCGGCGGCTCGCGTGGCCCGCAGGGGGTCCCGGCGCTCGTCGACGTACCGGCCGACCAGAAGCCGGTGAGAGCGGGCCGTGCGCGGCATGAACTGCCAGATCCCAGCGGCTCCAACGCTGCTGTAGGCGGTGTAGTCGAATGACGACTCGATAAATGGAATCCTGGTCAGCTCCTTCGGCAAGCCGAATTCAGAGACAAAGATCTGCTCCATGACGGGCATGTACTTCCAGGAGCGCCGCACAGCTTCGGCGTATCGCTCGCGGATACCTGTCTGCGTACGAACGAGGTCTTCGTCAACCAGCGTCTTGTACTTCTCCCGCCCTCCGGGGAGATCCTTCAGAATCTCTACCGCATCACGCTGGAATTGTGTGCTCGGCTCCTCTCCCTGAGCCAAGGCCAAGAGCTGTCTCTTAATCGCAGCCACTGCCTCCGCCTCCGCCGCCTTCTTGTACCTCTCAAAGACCACGGCGTTCATCTCACTCTTCTCCTTAGAGAAGTCGAGCACTCCGAACCGTATCTGAGGGAAGTTGCGGTGGTGAACCACAACCTGGGCTGAGGAGTACTTGGCGAATATGTCCTTCCAGAAGTCGACGCGCCCACGCAGCTCAGCCGGAACCTTGAAATCACTTCCCTGAACACTCTTCGGGGCCTGCGAGCGGAGACCAAGGTTTGTGCCCATCCCTGGGCTGGCAAAGGTATCCCCGCAGGCAAAGAGAGCCACCGCAGAAAAAACCAGTGTAGTGCCGAACAAACGGGTTCTCATAGAAACAGAATCGGTTCCTGACGGGCATGCTTCTGACAAGAAGCCCCCTACAGCTAAAGTGCCACGCCGCGCCGACCTGCACAACGGAAAGCAGATGGGGCGCGACGTTTTTTGCGAGTTGTCGCGCTTACTTCGATGTGCAGCGAGCTTCGTCGAGCTGGTCGTCGCTGAGGGCGCCGGTCTCTTCGGCGTTAATTGCGACGAATTCTTTTAGGTTCTCTGGGACACCTGAGTCCTCGAAAATAGCCTCAACGGGGCACTCAGTCTCGCAGGCGCCACAGTGGATACACTCGTCCGGGTGGATCATCAACATTCCGACATCGTCTCCCTTCGCAGGACGATCGAAGCGGTCGTTAAAATCCTTCTTCTTGATGTTGTAGAAGCAATCGACCGGGCAAACCTCAACGCAAGAGCGATCCTTGGTGCCGAGGCAATTTAAAGTGACAACGTAAGACATACCCGAGATCCCAAAAAACTGGTTTAACGGGGGGAGATTACACAAATAACGGGAAAGTAAAAAGAGCGAGAGTCGGCAGCCGTGTCTTACAAGAAAGGTACCGCTAGCTGCGACCTCAGGGCGCTCGCCACTCAATTCTCTCGATTTCAACCAACCTGGGGATTGCGAGGCTAGCGGAAAAAAAAGGGGTGGCCCGGTAATAGCCCCAACCGGACCACCCATGGCAGAAAGGATGGTGTCA
>CAZZJR010000011.1:5246-52581 GCA_964654585.1 uncultured Bdellovibrionales bacterium | reverse complement strand
CAGTGCCTCTGTCGAGCCTGTCCCGTCTAGTGCAGGTAGCCCCCATCTCCCGGCAATTTTTCGTCCATGCTACACCGAGGGGACGCCCCGGCTTTTGCCTGCTTCTTCAGGCCCAACGCCTGCTTGAGCGGCTCAAGCACCTGCGGGGTCAGTCCGGGGGAGAAGTCGCAGCTCTCTGTTCCACCTAAGTCTCCGGAGCTGAGCTGCTCCACGTCGTTCATCGCTCCCCTCAACCAGGTGGCTGAAGTCTCACGCCATGCCGACCCGCCTCGACCTCCACCGTGAGCCTGAGAGCTCAAGTAGGCAGCCATCGCCAGGTAGTACTTTAACTTCCAACGAATAACGTTGTGCTGCGCAGAGTCGAAGAAGCTGAGCGCTTGATGCAACAGCGTATGAGACTCTTCGTACAACTCGCCACCACGGCCCTTCGCCGCCTCAAGAAGAGCAAGGCCGCTCAGTGCATCGGTCAGTGCCACATCGCGCACAGCGCCTAGCTTCTCGTATATTTCGCGCGCTTTATTGAGACAGGAGACAGCCGCAACTGCATTCTCCGACATCACACAGAGCTGCGAGCGCACCGATAAAGCCCTGGCTTTGGCCCGCAGTGCTAACGTGACACCTTCAAACGGTCCGAGATCCCTCTCTGCCTGGTCCAGCAGCCCCTCAGCCTTGAGTCGTCCCGCGTCACTTAAGAACCCCCGGACACCGTGCTCCGCCATAGCAAGAGCTTGCGCGAGCGCCGCTCGTTTATCACTCGCCGAGACCGTCGCACGACGAAGGTCCTCCACTGACACCGCCTCGCTCCAAGCCTTGCTCGCCATACCCCATGCACCTGTCGAAGCATGGCAAGCTCCAAGCAGGTGGAGCGCTTGCGCACGACCTGCTTGTAGGCCACGCTGACGGAAGAAGCGCTCGCAGCGCCCGGCTGAACGGAGTGCGCTCTTGTAATCGCCACAAAGCTGCGCAGCTTGCACACTGCTGAATCCCACTGCACCGATACCGACCTCGGACCGCAGGGCCTCTTCAAGTACTTTCCGAGCGCGCAGAGCCCGTTCAGTATCTCCGCTAGCGAGCGAACAGTGAAAAACGCCGAACACGGACAGGAGAAGAGCCTGAAGATTCCCCGCCTCACGCGCGGCCTCAGATACTCGGTTGAAGAGTGCAAGGGCGCGCCCCGTCGCTCCCTGAGCCATCTCCTCATCTGCGAGGATCAAGAGCCCCTCGACCACCCCCGAGTTGAAGCGAAATTCCTGGAAGAGCGCAACTGACTCTCGCAGAAGCTTTAGAGAATGCTCGTCAGCGCCTCCGGTTCGCACCAGTGAGAGCTCGACGAGTGCGCCCTCGAGTGGACCTACATCTTTGGCAAGAGACCGCAGCTCATCGACTGAGATCGAGCGCCTTGCGTGACGAGCGAGTCCGTCTTCGAGGTGATACTGCAATCGCGCTAAGTCAAGCCGTGCTGCAGGGGTCCAACTACCGCCGGACAACGCCTCTCTGTTGAGTCGCTCTAGCAGCAGGCGGGCCTGAAGCGGCTCCGGCTGCGGCGCGTACAGGTAGGTTTTAGCTAATTCAATTCCGACCTGTGCTCTGTGCCTCGACGCTTCTTCTCCTTCGCCGCCCTCTAGTTCCGCGCCCAGCACTGCTCGCGCTCGTAGAAGGTCGACCTCCGGCAAAACTCCCAACGAGACCCCGACGAAGAGGGCTCGCGCAACAAGCAGCGCCGCGCGCGCTCGATCGGCAACAGAGTGGCCCCCGGATACAATCTCAGCGTGTATCCCTTCAAGCACTTGGACCGACCGAAACACCATGCCCTCTTCCATCATGGCGCACAGCGCTATGTATCCGCGGAATAGCCTTTGGCGCGGAGAGCCGTCTACGAGATCTGCCACACCCTCAGCCAACGCTCGCGCTGCCCTGAAGTGTCCAGCCTCGACGAGTAGCTCGAGCGCGTCCACCGCGTTCCAAGTTACGCCGGGATTGTGTCCATCTTTCTCAAGCGTTTTGACGAGTTCCGGAAGCCGATCGCGGCTCAGCTGCTCTGGCGGGTCACTCGATTCAACAAATTGACCTCCCTTCCTCATGCCAGCACCCCCAGGTTTTTCTGCGGGCACTTGGCCGGGGTGTCGTAGAACGAGAGAAGTGCCGAAGTGAGAGCCGAAGCCTCGTTTCTCTCCTCCGGCTCACACAGCATCACTCGCCAGGCGGTTGGCGCCAGTTTGGCAAGGCACTCTAGTTCACTAAGGATAAATTGAGATGCTCGACTGGTGCCTACAACGAGGAGTGGCGCCCGAAGCCTATGAACGTACGACTTGATGTTGAATCCATTGTCTCCTAGACGCAGCGGGAGCCCAAAGGGCATCTTCTCCTCAAGCCAGTCAACGAAACGCTCCCAGCGTGTCGGATGTGGGCGCGATGTTGCATCGACCACCGCGAGGGTTCGAACGAGCCTCGGTTTGGCGAGCGTCAGATTCTGCGCGAGCGTCGCTCCTGCTCCGAACCCCACCACACTTACCTGCCGAATGCCGTTTTCGTCGATGACCTGCGAAAGGGCTTCAGATAGGGATTCCCAGGTAACTTCGCTCACCGGCGCGCTTACAATCACCAACGCTCTCCCTCTCTCCGATATCTGTTCAGCGACTGAAGCCGCGAGGGGCAGGTAGGCTAGGTCATCGAGAAGAGCAATAAAAACTCTTCCGCTCCCCCGATCAGAGACCACGTTTACACCATCTTTTGGAAGGCTTGCTTGCATTCTTTTCGCCCACCCAACCGCGACGTACCGAAGGTATCGGAAGCCCTACCCTTAGTCCACTCTCCTCCTAACCTAGTGTTTCCACGCTGTCCTTCGCCCATTCTCCTATTTGATCAGAGCGCTGGATTGTGTCACGTTGACTAACGGAGCAAAGGTGCTCTTGTCTCCGTGAAACCCGCAGGAATCAATGTCAAACAGCTCAGCAAAGTCGAACCGAACAACCGAAGAGCAAGGCCCGTTTCAGCTGGTGGGGTCGGAAAATTCGTCGCGTTTTCCTCTCTCAATCAATTTTGGAGATGCCAAAAAGGCAAGCGCTAACGATGATGACGATCCGGCTATTGGGTCGCTTGAGCCGCCGGTGCGTCAGTACAGCTGCGCCAATTACGACACCTGTCTTGACCTGGCAGCCGCCCTCAATTGGGCAAGCTTCACCTGCGGTTCCTGCCGGGGAACTATAAACGAGCAGCTGCTCTGGCGCGCGAGGCACATCACCCGAAGAGATTCTGTCGCCAAGGCAATCTGCGAACTCCCGCCGGTGGAGTCCCTCGAGACCGTCGGATCAGACGTTAAGAAGAAGTAGCGGCTTCCGGAGAAGCCTCGTTGCGCACTCCGAACCAGAGTGCGCCGCCAATCAAGGCGAGCACGTAGGACTTCGCCCGCAAAACCAGAGCGACCGCAAGGGCTTCCGCACTCGTTGCCCCTGCTTCCTGAAGGAAGAACACAAAAGCCCCCTCTTGAATCCCCAGCCCTTGCGGAGAAACCGGTATTGCTCCGACTAGAAGGATGAGAGGCACCACCACAAAAAGCTTCCCCCACGGAGCACCAAGCCAGCCGACAGCTTGGGCGACAGCGACGGTATTTACGATGGTCAGGACATGGAACAGGAATGACAGGCCGAACGCTCGAAGCATAAGCCTGGGGTCGGATGCTCCCCAGATCAGCCCACTTTCCACCCGCTCAGCGAGAGCAATCCACTTCTCAGGCAGCCTCAAGGTGCGAGCGAACCACGAAGCGTGGCGCGAAAACACCGCAGCGCTTCCAAACGCTGCCGCAACGGCTACCGACAAAACTGCAGCAACGATCTGGTTTGGCAATTCATGACAGAGAAGAAGCGCGACAAGCGACATCAGCACCATCGCAATGAAGCCCGTGTATCTCTCCAACAGCGTTGCCGAAAGCGAGTGAGCACGGTCGACGTTCGCACCAACATAGAGACTTCGGACTACATCGCCACCCACGTAGGACGGCATGACTAGGTTCACGAAGTATCCGACGAGGTAAAGCCGGTACAGATGGAGTATGCTAGCAGTAATCCGGAGACGCCCAAGAAATAGTCTCCACTTACAGACACTCACGAGGATGAGCAGCGCGGCTATCAAGGCCAGTACCGCCAGGTCTCGGAGTGAGACCTCCGAAAGCGCGGCCACTAGGCTCCCGTAATCCACAGCGTACAGCAGGGCCATAAGGAGCCCCAAGCCAAGCCCGAGGCGCACGAGGTTTCGGACGGTTACAGCAGACTGTCGAGGCATCGAACGCACCCTACGATTAGAAGGTCGCCTTTTCAAAAGGCGCGAAGAACACTAACTCACCTATCGACCAATCCATTCTCCGATCTGTTCCGGTTTGGGTGAAGGCGACTCCTGCGGCCTCCTGCTCCGGAAAGTAGAACCGAAAGCCCCCATTCATCTGGTACAGGTAGCGGAATGCCGCGTAGTCCCCAGGCTCCAAGACCGTAACCCGGCTTCCGTCCCGCCGTAACAGCTCGACTCTAAGCCCACGCGGGGAGTCGTGAGGCCATGCACCGATGTCGTACTCGAAGCCCGATAGGACCACTGGTGTCACAAATTTTACATCGAAGGACATGTTCGGGCTCTGAGGCGCGCCTGTTCCCCAACGTGTCGCACGATCACCGTCTATCGCTTTACCCGCATCTTGTTGTCCCCATCCAGCCACCTCCGCCACCGCCGAGCGCGGGATCGATGTTCCTGAGCGAGCAGGTGGCACAATGTCGTATATAATTTGATAGCCGCTAGCGGTGCGCTCCTTAAAAGGAATGCGCGCCGCGTCTAGCGCGCGGCGAACTAGCTTCGCCTCCGCGGGAACCAACACCAGCGGAATACCTTCCCTCTGAGCAGGGTCGAGGCCTCGCTCGTATTCTGCTATGCGGATGTGATGCGGCTCCTGAAACATCGAGAACGTGATCCGCTCAGAGGTCTCAAACGCTAGCCTGTACCCGATCCAGTAGTTGGTTCGAACGTAGGTGATACCAAGGTCATCGAGGGTACGAATGAGCTCGGAGTGATCTCGCGCAACGCGCTCGCCGCCGTACACAATTGGCTCACCAGCAACAGCACGACCGCCAACGTACGCCGATGCGACGTTCACGCCAAAAAGAATAGAGACAAACACGACTGCAAAAAGGCGCGCCCGCTTCTGCATCGCCGACACTGCTAAGCCTGCAAGGGTGAAGAGGCTGACGTACACCGGGAGGAGGTACCGAGGGGCTTGAAACAGCCAACCGTACGTGCTCAGCGTGAACACCGCGCACGCGATCGGCACGACGAGAAGCACGATTCCAGCCACCGCCCTCGAGGATGGGCGCCGCAGGACAATCAAATCAAATACGCAGCGCCCGTACTGCAGGAGCGTAGCGACAAACACAACTCCGTAGATGAAGTAGAGCAACGAAATCGCCCCGGGAAAACTCTCCTCAGAGTGCCAGAAGCGCACAGCACCGAGGATAATTGGGAGCCCCTGGCCGAAGAGCCCGTCGACCTGCTTCGAGATGTCGGTGCTATCGGCAAGCGCGAACATCCCCAGCGAGGGAAACCCATTTCGGATGTTGTAGAGCCAGTACGGAAGACTTCCTGCCAAGAAGCTAAGAGTACCGGAAATCGACACCGCCGAGAGTCGCCCTACGGTGCATTCGCGCCTAGCCAGCTGTCCAAGGAGCAGAAACGATGCTCCGAGTGCGATTGGCAGAATGAAGTAGAGTATCTGGTTGTTAACCCACCAGCCGATACCGAGCACCAGCCCCACCGCTGCCGGATACCCTAGCGATCCCGCTTTCGCCGAAAACCAGCGCACGGTGAGAAGCAGCGCCAGGGCACCGAGCACCAATACCTCAATGAACCCTCCGCGGGCCTTCACGCTCCAGATAATAAGAGCTGACGGCGGAAAAGCTGTGAGAAGCGCAGCGACCCGTCCCGCTGTTCGACCACCAAGGGCTGAGCCGAGCGCGTAAAGCAGCGGAACGAGCGCGATCGAAAAGAAGAGAGGCACCAACGAGAGAGCAACTGGCGTTGCCCCGAACAGCGCGAACGAGCCGGCAGCAAGAATTGCCTCTAGTGAGCCCATGTAGTGCTGCCCGTAGTAGAAGACAGGAACTCCGCGCCCTTCAAGGATATGCTTCCCCATCAACCCAACGATCGCCTCGTCCGCATCAATCGACCACTGCGCCGCCCGCATAAAATCCAGTCGCACGAGTACCGCGATCAGCATCACCGCCGCGAGAAATACGGTATCTCTGCGGTGGGGCCTAGGAACTAAGGGAGCCTCATCCGAGCCAACAGGATCTCCGAAAGGAGCTGGAACGGAGTCCTCGCGGGACCTACGTTGCGGCTGCATACAGCTACTCCCCTCCTACCCGAAGCAACGTAGGATCGCCCGTGGTAGGGCCGCCGGCCTCTGAGTACCCAAGCAGCTGGCCAGCCGCTCGGTAGGCTTCTCGCGTCCGCTCACCAGTTTTCTCCCACGTAAAGCCGCGCGCCCGAAGGTGCGCCGCTTCTGCCAAGGACCGAGATGCCTCGGGGTCACCTAAAAGCCTCAGAACAGCCCTCGCCCCTCCCCTCACGTCTGTCGGCGCGAAGGTAAGCCCAGTGTCACCCAGAACCTCCGGCATCGACGAAACATTCGAGCAGGCCACTGGAACACCCGCAGCCATCGCCTCAAGCACGGGGAGGCCGAAACCCTCGTACAAACTCGGGAAGAGGAAGATAGAGCTTTCACAGTACAGCGATTGCAAGTCTTCGTCCGAGACGTACCCTAGGCTAACGGTGTCCGAAGCCATCGAGAAGTCCCAGAGAGCCACGTTCAGCCGCTCCTCTTCCTTCGGAGATGCCACACGCCCTGCTAGCACGAGCACTGGCACATCTTTTCCGTTCCGCTCGGCTTCCCGGACGACTTCAGCGGCGATCTCGATCAATCCCCGGATATTCTTCCGCTCATCATGACCACCGACGTAGAGAAGAATCGGCCTGCCTACTGGAATACCGAGGCGTATTCTGAGTTCAAGCGACTCGTCTGCAGTGACGCAACCCCTCTTGCCGTACGAATCGAAGAACCGCTTATCGACGCCGAGCGGAGTCACCATAATCCGATCTCGTGGCACCCCGAGTAGTCGATGCAGGTCGTTCGCTGTGGTCTCGGAGATCGCCAAGCAGAACAGCGCCTGCTGAATCGCACGAATTTCGAGCCATCGTGCGAACGAGAATCTCCATCCTGGTCGATTGGCGCGGTAGAGATCCTTGAGAATTAATGGGATGAGATCCAGGACAGTCAGCACATAGGGCTTTCTGCTCCAAGCCGGCGCATCCATGTGTGCTGGGAAGTGCACGAATGAAAAGCGCCGCATGTCTCCGCTGTTGAGCTTCATCGGATAGAGGATCTGCTGGCGGGCCGTGGTGCGGCCTGCCGGCAGCGCGTTGACCACCGAGGCACCAAAGCCACGGTGTATGAGCGATTTGTGATCAAAGGTCTCAACCTCAATACCATCACCGAGGTCCTGCGTCAGCGCCGGCAGAAGCTCCGACACGTAGCGACCGATCCCGCGCTGCGCGTGGCACTTGAAGCCCGGATCGAGAGCGCTTGTATCAAACCCGACCCGCATCACGCCCCCTGAGCCTTTCGCTCCGCGCGTTGCCGCGAGACGAGGTCTGCCACTCGCGCCCGGAAACGCTCTTCACTGAAGTGGGAGACACGACGGCGACCCGCCTCCACTACCCGGTCGCGCAGCTCTCCGGGTTGTGAGAGGTGGAAGATGAGGTGTCCGAGCTCCACATGACGCTTCTCGTGTACTAGCACGCCTCCGTCACCGAGCGTTTCGGTTACCGCCCCCGCGCTGTAGGCGACGACCGGGAGACCGAAGTGCATCGCTTCAATGATCGGAAGGCAGAAGCCTTCGTGCTCACTCATGCACACGTACGCATCCGCCGCCTCGTACATTGCGCGCACCCCCTCATCGGTGAGACAGCCCGTGCACTCGACAACGTCCCGAATCCCAAGGCGAGTGGCCATCTCTCTCAGAGAGAACGAATACAGCTCAGTGTCGGTGTCTATGCCGACCAGCCACAGCCTGCTGTCCTTCTCAAGACCGAAATGGATAAAACGAAACGCCTTCAGAATATCCTCGATACACTTGTTCGGGGCCAATCGACCAACGTGTAGAATATTTAGCTTTGCCAGCTTCTTTACACCCTGAAAGACGCTCTCGTTTCTCGGCAAGCTCCAGCGGGCCGGGTCTACCAGCAGCTCCAAAACATCCGCATGGAAGCCGAGAGCCGCAATCTCGCTGGCGTTGAATGCTGAGTCCGCCCAGATGGAATCCGCAAGCGAACAGAGCCGCGGCAGGTCCTTTAGCCCTGCCTGTACGTCTCGGGCCACGCGCGAATTTACACCCTCGAACCAGCTCACGGGGGTAATATTGTGGTAGACGAGCGTTCTCCTGCCTCGCTTCCACGATGAAAAGATCTCGTTGAGCGGCGACCCTAAAGAGTAATGGAGGATAATGTCAGCCCGCTCCTCATTGAGCAGCTCCCAGTGGCGTCGAGAGCGGCCGCGCAGGTGATCATGCTCGCCGATTGCAAAGATCTCGCTGCGGTACCCGAGCGCCCGCAACGTCCGCTGGAGAGCTAGCACCTCAGTCGAGATAGCATCCCCGTAGCTTAGGGTATGAACAAGCTGATGAATTGCGCCTACCTCACTCATAACGCCTCTGCAAACCTCTCGCGAAACCTACCGTATACGAGCACTCCAGCCCCCAGGGATAGCGCGGCAAAAAGTGCCAAAAGCAAAAACGTGCCTGCAGTTGGAGAAACCCCCTGCACGAGGATCTGCTGGTAGCAGACCGTCAACACCGCGAAGGGATTCGCTTCAAGCAAGAAGCGGAAACGATCAGGAACGGCAGATTCCGGGTAGACTACCGGACAGAGGAAGAACACGAACGTCAGGAGATTCCCCACGAGGTGCTGAATGTCTCGAAAAAACACGTTCAGCGATCCCATGGCAAGCGAGAGTCCATCGAGAATGCATGCGTGAATGAAGAGCAGCACCGGGAGAAGAAGCCAAGTCGGAGTGACTGAAACCCCTGCCGCCATCATGAAAAGTCCGAGGATCGGAAGCGCCAGAATAAAGTGAGCCATTGACGATAATACGCTGACGCACGGCAAGATGTGTGCCGGAAACATCGACTTCGTTATGAGATGCCCGCTACCAACAATCGACGAGGTCCCCTCACTCAGCGCACTGCTCGTCCAGATCCACGGAAGAAGCCCGGCAAACACCATCAGATGGTAATGCTCGCCTCCGTTGAAACGCATGTAGTAGTGAAACACAAGGGTGTACACCGCCATCAGGCACAGCGGGTTCAGGAACGACCACAAGAAGCCGAACAGAGACCCTCTGTAACGTGTTGCGACGTGCCGCCGTACCAGCGCCTCGATGAGCGCCCTGAATCTCCAAGTCTCCACGCCTACTGAGAGCATCTGCACACCTCCCCGTTTGCCCGCCATGCGCGGCGGGGTGACACAAGACCGACTTGGCGCGAATCCGACCGTACGGAGAAGTGCACCGCGCCCTTGAGGTAATCGAAGGCGTAGCCGTCCTGGCGGTGTAGCGCCACGTCGAGCCAGAATGCGCCATCGAGTAGCCCGAGTCGCTCGATCTCACACTCAATAACACCCGAGCTGCCCAGCGCCGGCAGCTTTACACGGTCGATGTCGGTGTTGGTGCCGAACACCGCCAAGCCATCCCCCCTATGTATCCCGATCCCGCACACAACATCCTCTTGCGGCGCATGGACTCGGTACTCTACCCGTATGCGCGCCGAGTCCTCGGGGTGAAAGACTCGGGCCTCAGTTCCGGCGCTCCCGAGGAGATCGACAGAGACTATCTCAACCTCTCGACTACCCCAGCGCGCCTGGTCGGCCGCCAGCGAACCTTCCGGTGACTCGACGGGCTGAGCAGCTTCCTGCGAGAGAATCTCCTGCTCCTCGCCTTTTTCGATAAAGTGGCGGTAGGCATCTATGACGCGTCGCGGATACCCACGCTCACGCACCTCTCCTTCATGCAGCCAGATCGCTTCATCGCACCAGCGCTCAACGCTCTCAAGGTCGTGAGTTACGAGGATGAGCGTCTTCCCCTCTCGCCTCAGCTCCGCGATCTTCTCTTTGCACTTGGCGACGAATCCAGCATCTCCGACCGCGAGCACCTCGTCCACCAGCAAGACGTCTGGGTCGGTGTGAACTGCAATGCTAAAGCCTAAGCGCATGAACATGCCGGAGGAGTACGTGCGCACCGGGTCATCAATTACGCCCTCTAACTCCGCAAATCGAACGATCTCATCAAAGCGCTGCTCTACTTGCTTGCGAGAAAGTCCATGCAGGACCCCTGCCAGCATCAGGTTCTCTCTTCCAGTGAAGTCTGGGTGGAAGCCGGCACCAAGCTCAATGAGCGCTGCAGTGCGCCCTAAAACAGAAACAGATCCCGAATCTGGCTTGTAGATCCCTGTGACGAGCTTTAGAAACGTGGATTTTCCGGAGCCGTTACGACCGATCAGCCCCACAGATGCCCCGCGCGGAATTCTCAGGGTAAGGTCGCGGATTGCGCGCGTCTCGCCCCCTGCGATGGCTCCGGGCACGGATTTGCTGCGCCGTGAGAGGAACCCAAGGAGGGCACTCTTCACAGTAGTGTAGCCTCCCTTCCCCCGCGTGCGGCGACGGAAGCTCTTCGACAAGCCGACGATGTCTACGACGTAATCGACACCCCCGCTGTGTTTCTCATCGGGGACACGCTCGCGCGCCTCAGCCGCACTACCCATGGCTCACGGCTCCCGTCTAATAATGTACACGCCGGGAAGGTTCCGCCAACGCTCTCCGTCGTCCATTCCGTAACCGACGAACCACTCAAGACCTGAGTACTCAAATCCGACCCAACAAGGCACAAAGGTTGGCTTGTTAAGAAGACGACGAATGAGAACTACACTGCGAACCTCGCGCGCGCCTCGCTCCAGCAGCTCCTTCTCAAGCGCCTCCAAAGTACGCCCTGAATCGCACAGGTCATCCACTACCAGAACGACTCGACCTTTGACGGCGAGACCCTCAGAGTGGATCTTTACCTTGTCCTTCATTACGCCCGAGACGCTAGCTTCGTAGGCTTCAGTCCGGACAGGGACAATTTCAACTGATATCGGGATCTGGCGGACCAGGTCTGAGAAGAAGAATACCCCTCCCCGCATGACCGGGATCATCATCACCTCTGTGTGAGACTCATCCCAAACCCGCTCACACCACGAACCGATCTCGGCACCCAGCTCCGACACCCGCTCCGCGATCTGTTTAGGGGAGAACTGGACGACGAAGCCGGCTGGTACCTGACGGGCAGACCCGCTATCTTTGGCTGTGGACACTGACTATACCTCTGTAGTGAGAAGGGCAGCCCCTATGACAATCCGGCACTATACTGGCTTTTCGTTAAAAATGGCAATAACGACAGCCGCTTGCGCGCTGGTTGTGACTCTTGCGGTAAGTGCTTGCTCTGATTCCGATACTCCGCCGCAGGAACAGGCCCAAAGTGGGCCGACTGTCGCCCCCGAAGCTGACCTATCGCTCGACACAGTCCTCGACAACCTAAATGAGCAGCTCGACAAGGCCTCCGACCATGTCCAGGAGGCTGTCGGCCCCCATGCCGAGCAGCTCCAATCGAGGACAAAAGAAGAGGTCGAGAAGCTCCTTAGGTGGGAGTACAAAGTTATGGACCTTGCGGCGGACATAACCGCCCAGCAGATGGAGGCCAGGCTCTCGCAGGTCGGGGAGGAAGGCTGGGAATGTGGCTCTGTAGTACCTGTGCCGAATGGCCTTAGGGTAACCTGTAAGAGGAAACCCCCAAGCGCCCTGGCGTACCTAAAGTACATCCCAGGTCTGTAGTAATTAACCGCTCTACGGCGTTCGCGTGACACCTACCCTGACATCAGAGAGCCGTCGCAGGTCCCAGCTTCACTCTCTAGCTAAGACTTTCGCCTGCTCGGTGTGCATGTTTTGGCTCTCAGCATGCGCCGCCTCTAGGGCTCCGATCCCTCCTGGTGAGGTCCCGGTCGCCAGCTACGTTACTCCGGCAGATGAAGCCTACGGGCTCGAGGTTCTGCGGCAGCTCAGCGCACAGTATCCGATCGTGCAGAACGACGCAGAGGTCAATCGTGTGCGCGATCTAGTCGACCGGCTCGCGCGGGCCGCTAACGCAAGCTCCAGCCCTTGGAATGTGTACGTTCTAGAGGGCGACTCTGTCATCAACGCTGCCGCCACTCGCGGCAACTTTGTGTTTGTGTGGACTGGAATGCTCCATACCGCCTACACGGATGCTGAGCTTGCGACGGTCTTGGCTCACGAGCTAGGGCACGTCCTCGCTAACCACACGCAGTCGACGCCAGAAGAAGAAGCGAATCAGATCATCGCAAACATGTCAGGCGAGATCGCTAGCAGCATCGTCGCCACCCAGGGACAGTACGGCGCTCTAGCACAGGTGGCCGGGATTCTCGTCAGAGAGACAGTACAGGCGCTAGTAGTAAATCCAGAATCCCAGCGGCAAGAGCTTGAGGCCGACCAGATCGGGATCTTCCTGATGGCCGACGCCGGGTTCGACCCAAACCAGGCAGTGTCGTTCTGGGTACGGTTCGGCGGACAGTACGGAAGCGCAGTCGACGGGCCTCAGTTTTTCTCTACTCACCCGGCCACTGACGAGCGCATCGAGGCCCTTGAGGAGCTCCTCCCAGCCGCTGAAGAGCGCTACAAGCAGACTCGTAAAGGAAGCTCAAGAGCGCGAAAGAGCGGAGGCTCCCGCGCTCCCGGTCGAAGCGCCAAGCCCAATACACCGGACGCATGGGTCGTTACCGAGCCAACCACTGCTCTCAGGCAATCTCCGGACGACAACTCACCGCTTATTCAGGAGCTTCAACACGGAGACCGAGTCGTAGTGGGTTCCAAACAGGGTCAGTGGGTTGAGGTATCAAGCCCATCAAAGGGCTACGTCCGAGCCCGAGACATTGCTCTCCCAAACGGCGGACCGCAGAACCCCTAGCCGGGCAGCCCGTTGGCGATGCCAAGAAAACCCCGTCAACCCTCCCTGTTTGTGAGCTTTCAGGGTAGAGTCAGCGCCACAAGGAAACGACCACCATGTTTGACTTTCTGCACGACAAAATCGACGGCGCTCTGAGAAAGATCCGCGGGCGAGGCACCCTCACGGCTTCAGATGTCGAGGCAACGATGAAGGAGGTTCGCACGGCACTGCTCGAAGGCGACGTGAACTTCAAGGTTGCCAAGGATTTCTGCACTCGAGTGACAGAAAAAGCCGTCGGTGAATCGGTTCTAAAGAGCCTCTCGCCCGACCAACAGATCATCAAGATCGTCCACGAAGAGCTGATAACAACGATGGGCGGGCAAGCCGCGGAGCTGAACCTGCACAGCGCGCCTCCCGTAGTTATTATGCTGGTCGGCCTCCAGGGTTCCGGCAAAACAACCACGTCCGCTAAGCTGGCGCGCTTGCTGCGTGACCAATACAAGCGCTCCCCACTTCTGGTCCCTGCTGACGTGTACCGCCCTGCTGCAATTGAGCAGCTCAAGACGCTCGGCGCCTCGCTGCAGATCCCAGTCTTCGACTCTAAGCCCACCGACAAACCGCTCGACATCGCGATTCGGGCACGCGACCACGCCAGCCGCTCAATGAACGATGTCGTGATCATCGACACCGCAGGCCGCCTTCAGATCGACGAAGCTCTCATGGGTGAGCTCACTCAGATCGCGGCAGTCGTGCCGCCGACCGAAACGCTCCTCGTTGCGGACGCAATGACCGGGCAAGAAGCGGTAAACGTGGCCCAAGGCTTCTCTGAAGCGCTGTCACTGACCGGACTTATTCTGACGAAGCTCGACGGCGATGCGCGCGGCGGTGCGGCGCTATCGATGCGTGCAGTGACCGGGAAGCCGATAAAGTTCGTAGGTATCGGCGAGAAGTCTGACGCTCTTGAGCCGTTCCACCCGGAGCGCATGGCTTCGCGCATACTTGGGATGGGCGACGTTCTTACCCTGATTGAGAAGGCAACTCAGCAGGTTTCGCTTGAGGACTCCCAGGAGCTTGAGAAGAAATTCAAGAAGGACCAGTTCTCGTTCGAAGACTTCCTTGGGCAGCTCCGGATGATCAAGAAGATGGGAAGCATCTCCTCGCTCGCCTCAATGATCCCAGGCCTTAACAAGCTTTCCAAGCAGGTAGACCCCGAGAAGCAGGAGCGCGAGTTCCGGAAGCTTGAGGCGATTATCCTCTCCATGACCCTTCAGGAGCGGCGCAACCACGAGATCATCGACGGCAGCCGGCGGCGGCGGATCGCAAAGGGTTCTGGCACCACCGTTGAGGACGTAAACCGCCTGCTCAAGCAGTTCGTCGAGATGCGGAAGATGATGAAGCAGCTCATGAAGATGGGGCCGGGAATGCTGGGTGGCCTCATGGGCGGCGGAGGACTCGGCGGGCTGGGTGGCCTACTCGGCCGGCGACGCTGACATTTACGCAGATATTTCAGTGCGTTAGCGTCACAATGGTGCTAACATCGCGCTTTCGCGGGCGCGCTTCTTTACCCACACCGCACATATGGTGTAGAGTCCGGGCTCGTTTTTCTCGTAACCTTTTACAGGAGTTACTGTGGCAGTAGTACTTCGTCTTGCGCGACTCGGTAAGCATAAGTCACCGGCATACCGTGTTGTAGCCACCGACAAGCAGAACAAGAGAGACGGCCGTTTCCTCCAGGTCGTCGGAACCTATAACCCGCTATCCAATCCGGCTCGCGTCACCCTTAAGGAAGACCTGATCAAGAAGTGGATCGAGCTCGGCGCCAAGCCGACCGAGGTAGTTCGCTCCCTCATCCGTAAGGCTATCCCGGGCTACATCGAGGCTCGTGAGGAGCACAAGACCAAGAAGACCCAAGAAGCCCGCAAGAAGCGCAAGCTCAGGGCTAAGGGCAAGTCGAAGTAGGTTCTTCGACGGTTCCGTCTGATACGGCCGGACTCCCTAAGAGGCCCGGCCGTTTTTTTTTGGTGCGCTGCCGTGTGGAACGTAGAACTCCTCACCATCTTCCCCGAAATCTTTGAGAGCTTTCTCAAGACAAGCCTCGTAGGCAAGGCCGTCGAGCGCGGGCTGCTCAAAGCCCGCCTAACCGACATTCGCGATTTCTCCGCCCCACCGCACAACAAAGTGGACGACTACCCCTACGGCGGTGGAGCTGGGCTCGTGATGATGCCAGACCCGCTCGTGCGAGCAGTTGAGGAGGCAAAGTCTCGCCAAACGAGCGCTAAAGTAGTGCTGCTCTCTCCCGCTGGAAAGAGGTTCTCTCAAGCGAAAGCCGCTGAACTTGCAAAGGTAGACTCTGTCATCTTTGTGTGCGGCCGGTACGAAGGCGTCGACCAGCGAGTGATTGACCTCGTGGTGGACGAAGAGATCTCGGTGGGTGACTTTGTGGTCATGGGAGGAGAAGTCCCCGCCATGCTAATCATGGAGTCGTGCCTGCGGCTCAGGCCCGACGTCATTCAGAACAGCGAGTCCACCGAGCACGAATCGTTCTCGCCTGGGCTCGGGGACGGTTCGCTGGTTGAGGCGCCACAGTTTACGAGGCCAGAAGAGTACCGTGGGCTCAAAGTGCCGGACGTGCTCCTTTCAGGAAACCACAAGCTAATCCGCGAATGGCGCTTAGCTGAGTCGGTCAGGCGCACTGAGTCTCTTCGGAAATCGGAGCGCAGCTAGCGTATGGCCCCTCTTCCGCTCAGCCTCAATGTAGCCCTTCTCCACGATGGCATGGTCGACAAGACCGGAAAGCGCGTATCGACCTCTGTTACCCTAATTGACGTGCACGACATCTCGCGCAGCTCCCGCACCTACGGCGCAGACACCCTCTTCGTTGCGCACCCCTCCCAGACCATGCGCGCCCTGGTTCGCACCGTGAAGCGCCACTGGGATAGCGGCTTCGGCTCCGCCTACAACCCCAACCGGCAGGATGCCCTCGGGGTGCTCGACATTGTGAGCGACCTCGACGAGGCAATCATGAAGATCGAGAAGCGCACGGGGACGCTGCCTAAGCTGCTTGCGACCTCGGCACGTGATGGCGATGACCGCGTTTCGTACGCCTCTATGCGGACAACAATGGAGACTGAGGGCGGCTCCTACCTCCTTATGTTCGGCACTGGCTGGGGAATGGGCCCTGAGCTCATGGCACGCGCAGACTTCACGCTAAAGCCTATCTTCGGGCCGACTGAGTACAATCATCTTTCAGTGCGGGCGGCTTGCGCTATTATCCTTGACCGTCTACGAGGATCGTAGCGCAGCAAGCTAGGCTCTTAACAGGTTGAGCTAAGCGCGAAACCGATCGAGACTGCTGCTGTTTCACCCTGTTGTGGTCCTACATGGCAAGATTATCCCCCCGCCCTTCCCAGCCCCCACCATTTGACGAACTCGTATCCGCAGCCCTCTCTTCCCAGGATGCCCAGGAGGTCGAGATGCACGTCCGCTGTATCGGGCTCTCAACAGAGAGCGATGCCCGAAGGGAGGGTGCGCTGCTCGATATCCTGAAAGCAATGCCCGCTGCGAGCAACGTCGTCTCCGGCTGCATGTTTTATTTAAGGGGGCTGAGCCGTGAGGCTTTGCGAACGGGAATCCAGCGCGTTCTTAATCAGCCGGACGGCTTCGACACGGATTGCGCTAAGGTGGCCGCTTTGACTCGGCTTATTCCTATCGACTCGCCCACAGCCGAAGATGCGCTGCTGATAGCATGTTACGCCCACCACCCGCGCAGCGAGCTTCGCAATACAGCTCAGCGTGAGATCCGGGGGCTTACGGCGGCTAAGCGAGCGGCGCTGTTGGAGGCAAACAAGGAAAACTCGACAGAGGTCGGCTCCCGCGCAGAGACGTTACAGCTTTTTCTTCGGGCGCTCGGCTGTTTTTAAGAGTTGCTGGGTACGGATCTAAAATAACGACGAGCGAGCAAAGATGCGCTGTTTCAAGAGGCGTCTTCCAGATTTTCCTCGCTCCCTTGACCAATCGCTCTCTCCGAATAGCGAGTGTGGAATTTCCGAGCGACTTTGTCCACAAATCCTGCGAGGGTAGCGAGCCGGACTAACTGCACTCCTCCGCTCGTCCCGCTGAGTACGGCGCCGTCGGGCGAAATTTCAGCGACCAAGTCCTTTTTGTTACCGACAAAACCTGCCGGAATCTCCATTCGATATCCCTTTGTTATGTCCCCCTCCAGGATAATACTGCTCATCCCCCCCGCAGGACACTTAAATGTCGCCTCGAGTCTTGAAGTTTTTTTAAGCTCAGCTTCAAACACTTGCTTTACTCTCAAGTGATCTTTATTGACCTCCTGAGGGGAGCTCTTGGCTCTCGGGCAACTCGCCTGCCTCGGTAAGTCGACATCGTCTGACCAGTGGACCTTCCATTCGCTCCGTAGCAAGGACTTCTCAGCCTCTGTGTGGCCTTTCGGGATCTCCCCCTTCACGATGGTATCTTCCGCGATTTTGATAGTTGGTATTGATGTCATACCGTTCGGTATGGCTCTACCTCGGAACCATGTCGCCTAAGCAGAGTTAGAGTGCTTTTGTGGCTACCAAGAGACGCAGCGTCTAGCGCGGCGTTCGAAGCTCCGAGAGATCATCCTCGCTGTCGGAAAGGGCCCGTAACACCGCGTCCTTAATCGGCGTCCGATCAATTATCGAGCTGGAGATCGCTTGCGCGACCTTGACGCGAGCGCCCTCGGGAAGCTGTTCCACCACGTTCTGTAGGGCCGATGCGAGCTGAGAGATGGAGCGTTGGACGATATCTTGCTTCATGGTGTAGGCGCCGAAGGTATCTTTCCCCAGTGCCACCAGTCAATCGTGACGACGACGCGCGTGTCGGCTGCAGCGCTAAGGGGCGCCGCAAGCAAATCCCCGAGTCGGTATCTGTTCGATCCAGATAAAAGCCGCGGAGCCGTTACCAGCCCCGCGGTTATCCCTAATTTCGCTCGAATCCAGCCAGCGCCTCGAAGAGCCGGTCCTCAGCGATCGGATCCTCGAGCACTGTAACGGTTCGGCGATTCACTGCGTACACCGGCCAGGTTCCCACCGCATCTCGAATCCGGAGCGTTGCAGCCCGAACGCCAGAGATCACTCTCGCGTCGTCTGTGTTTCGGTTCCATGGACGGGCTCCAGCGTTCGCCATTACAGCCTCGAACACATCGCCTACAGGAATCGCTGCCGGGCCCGAGAGGACACGCGTCGACGATCGGAATTGACTCTCCACATTCGAAACGAGTGGGGAGATGTTGCCGTTGATGAACAGCCGAGTTCCCGCCGGTGTGCGGCTCGAGTACACCGCGTACGCTGAGTCATACCCCTCTGGTCCTGGCAGGTACACATTGCCGATCACATCCAGGTATACCCCCACATCGAAGCCGTCTGGGTCCGAGATGTTGGTCGTGTTCCACGAGCTCGTGCCGCCCCACCCAAACACGACGTTGTTTACCATCTCGCCGCGTGTGTCGTACTTCCAGCGGATGTTTCTGTCGTAGTTTGCTGCGAGCAGATTTCCCTGGAAGACCACGTTTCGCGCCCCTTCGCTTACGAGCACTCCGTTGCCGCGGGGCCCGAGCGGGTGGATGGAATCGTAGAGCGCCTCTGAGATGATGCAGTCTTTGATCAGCACATCCCGAACAGCGCCCACTGTCACCACGTTGGAGTCAACGCCCCATGACATCGAGAGATTCTTGAGCGTGATGTTGTACGCTTCAGAGCCCTGGAGCTTGATGCTGCGCCGGTACGCTGGATCAGTTCCAGTCACGCCGTCTCCACTTCGGAGTGCAAGGTGCTCGATCCGGACATCGTGTGTGGTCACCTTGAGGCCTCCGTTGGTAACCAAGATTCCTGGAGCAGGTGCCGTCTGGCCAGCCACGAAGAGATCTGGCTCGCTGACCAACAGGTCATCTGAAAGTGAGATCCTTCCGGAGACTTCAAAAACGCACACGCGAGGGAACGGAAGAGATACGCACTCCCGCAGTGACCCGGTACCGGAGTCAGCTAGGGTGGTCACCTTAATCACGCTGTAGCTGCGTGCTACACCTCCTACAGGTGTCGCCGTTGAAGTTGCAGTGGGCGGAAGCGGCGTGCTCGTCGCAGACGGGGTTGCCGTTGCCGACGGCGTCCATGTCGGGGTCGCACTGGCGGTGGGAGTCGCAGTTGGCGTCCTGGTTGCAGTCGGAGTAGCAGTCTGGGTTGCTGTTGCGGTTGCCGTAACAGTAAACGTCGGCGTCGAGGTAGCGGCTGCCGTGTTTGTCGCAGTCGGCGTTCTAGTAGCCGTCGCAGTTGCTGTAGGCGTAGCCGTAGCAGGCTGCGGAGTCGAAATCCCGCCTCCGGGCACTGAGCCAATGTCTGCGGTAAACGAGAAGATGTAGTTCTCAAGGTTAGTGTACCCGTTCGCAGCAATCGTCATCGGATTAGCCGGGATCGTGAAAGAGCGGGTCGCTGCTGGAATCACTGACCAGGCGTCTATCGGCTTCGTGGAGTCCTTGATGGAGCCGTCAATGAGGACCCTGCCCGGCACCGGACAGTATCCAGAGCCGCCAGTATTCGTGACGCAGCAGGTCTTCGTTGTAGTGCAGTCCTTATGGCTTCCGCGGTTATTGACTACCTCAGAGACGATTCGAGAGTCGTGTGGGTAACGGTTCCACGGCCTAGCGCCGACCTCTGGCACGAGTGCGCTCAGGAGCTGGCCAGGGGCTGAGAGCATCGCGGCTGCATTCGATAGCGGAAAAGCTGGCGAGAGGGCCTGCATCGTCGAAGGCAAGCCCTTCCCGTTAGCATTCGCAATCAACCACTCGCTGCCAGAGTCTGTTGGCCGCGTGTTAGAGCCTACGTTGTGCGACACGTAAACCTTAGAGGCTTTAGGGGTCGAGCTGCTGTAGTAGAAGACGGGAGATGTTGTGTCCCCAGTGGTCGGACCTCGCTGATACACGTTGTTCATGAAGTTGATCCGGTTCGCTGCGCCGGACGACGTGTAGTCCATGTTCCACTGGTTGTAGCCGGAGGTGCTCGTGTTTGCGAAGTTGTAGACGTAGTTGTTGAGGAACTCGACGTCGGAGTTCGACTTCATCCGGATGTGCCGTCCGTTAGAATTGGCGACGAGGTTCCGGTAGTAGGTAATATTTTTCGTGTTAGAGCCGAGAAGGGAGAACATCGAGTGCTTCCCCTCGGTGTCGCCGTGGTTTGAGTTGTTCAGCCCCTCGGCGATGATTGAATTGGATATAGTGAAGTCTTTAATCGGCGTGGTGCCATCGGCCGTACCGTTTGCGCCCGTGTAAGTCGATATAGACTCGTCCATGCCCCAAGTAACCGAGACGTGGTCGAACACGATTCTCTCGACGGGGTCGGATGAGCTTATTCCCCACACTCCGAGCCCATCTCGGTCGCTCGCTTTCACGCCACTACCGCCGTCGGTCGGCAAATTCCGGTCACCAGGACGCGAGGAGATGTGCTGAATCAGCACGTCGTCTGCCTGTACGACTATCGAGCCGTCACGTACCTGGATTCCTGGATACGGCGCAGTCTGTCCGAACACCGATAAGTTCGGGCTCTTCACAGATATTTTTGTGGCCAGATTGATGTAACCACCGACCTCAAACACGCAGGTGCGCGGGCCGCTCGCCTGCATACAGGCTCGCAGCGACCCAGTGCCAGTGTCGTTAAGGTTAGTCACCTTGTATACAGTCGCTTTCGCTGGCGATGTACCGCGTCCGGAGCCTGCTACCGTCGTGGTACCGAACCCAACAGCGCCGGGGAATACCGGCAGTGAAGAGGATTGTGCTCGTGCTTCGGACGCCTGACCTACAGCCCCTACCGCCAAAGCTGCTAGGACCGAAACGGCACGAAAAGCACCAACACAAAAAGGATTGAAACCCGGGAGAAACCTCATACATCACCCACTGAAAAAAACCGACAGCCCAACACCAAAACAGGAGCCCCTAAGGAAGCAACCGAAGCATGGCACGCGCCTCCCCCCGCTATTGCGCTCGCGAGGGGAGCCGATGCCGCGAACCTTCTCTTTACAACCGAGCAAACCTGAGGGGCGTCGTGCGTCCCCTCACAGAGAAATTACGGGTCGCGGTCTGAGTGCACCAGGGCGATGGCAACACTTTTCGCAATGATCTTCCGCAGCGATTCGAGCTGCACTCTGTCCGCCGTCACACGCGCGGTTCCCCAGGCACTTACCGCTCGTCGAGCTCGGTTTAATTCCACGTCCAAACGGGAACACGTTGCGAAATGTGGTTTGAATGGCGCACTTCGGGCGTAATCTGGGCCGGACCGTTAACCTAAGCGCCGCTCGGAGAGAGCGCAGGAAATACTTTCCCCATTTATCGTCACGTAGAGATCCTGCTCACTCCGGGAGATGTTGAGCTCGTTACGCTTCAGCAGACCCCGGACAAGCTGAGCAACGAAGCCTTCGTTGAGGGAGATGAAGCGGATCTCGCCACCCCGGAAGATCGTGTTCTCAAGGAGCTGCGAGTAAACAAAGTCAGCAGAGCGATGACAGTAGACAGCAACGCTCTGTGCAGCTTTCGCCGCTCGATGCAGCCGCTCTGCCGTGGGTGAGCCTATGTCGACCCACAGGCGCAGAGCCCCATCGAGTCCGCGTACAATTACCGTCGGCTCATCGGGAGAGGCTATCCCAGGCGAAAACGTAATCCCCTCTTCGTACTCAAGGGCGAGGGCAAGCACTCGCGTGATCATGAACTCAAGGCTCTCTGATGGATGCAGGGCGACGGGGAGCTTGAGCTGCTCATACACGCCGCGGTCGACATCGGCGAGCTCAATAGAGAAGTTAAAAACGGTCGACTTAGGGGCCAAGTAGGGACACTCCTGGAGCAGGTGGTACCCCTCTTCTCCCACTACAGGCTCTACGGAGCAAGTGAGAGAACGTACGCAATCCCTCAAGGCGCATCAGCAACTTACAGAGGAGAATCATTCTACAACAACTTTATCCGGCATACCTTCGAGCCACCTTCAGGGCCCGTGTACTCTAAAATCTCGCTCATTTTGTTTAGCGATCTCCCCCATGAGATACTCCACCGTGGTCCCCGTCGGGTAACCACTCCACGCCAAGAACGAAACGAAGTGCTGTTATGAGTTCCGCTCTCAAGAAGACCTCTTTTGACAAGTACGCCGCCTACGGCGCTGCGGTCCAGATCCCGCAAAATGAGGCGAAGTTTCTCTATTCCCTCTACAAGAATGCAAACGGAACCGAGCCGAAGACGCTGCGCGAGGACTTCTGCGGCACCTTCGCCATCTGCTGCGAGTGGGCAAAGCTTGGGGCTGGCACGCAGGCGATCGGCCTCGACATAGACCCTGAGCCCCTTGCCTACGGAAAACAACACTACTTAGCCAAACTGAAGCCGGCGCAACAGAAACGGGTGCAGGCGCTCGAGCGGGACGTGCTAGGCCGAAATCTGATCCGCGCCGACGTGGTGTGCGCCCTGAATTTCTCCTACTTCGCATTTCACGCCCGCGGCACCCTGGTTGATTACTTCCGTTCCTGCCGGCGCTCGCTCAATCCAAACGGCTTGTTCGTTGTGGATACCTTCGGCGGTCCACAGCACGGTGAGCCCTCAGTAGACACTAAGCGCCTTCCTGGGATGACCTACTACTTCGAGCAGGAGCACTTTGATCCAATTAACAACCGCACGCGCTTTAGCATTCACTTCAAGCCAAAGGCAGCCCGGCGCCGCAAGCGCGCCTTCACGTACGATTGGCGCATGTGGAGCATCCCCGAGATCCGGGATGCGATGCTTGACGCAGGCTTTAGCTCGGTAGATGTCTATTGGGAGGGCACGGCCCGCAACGGACGCGGCAGTGGCCGATTCTCGAAACGCGACAAGGGCGAGCCTTGCCAAGTTTGGGTCGCGTACGTGGTTGGGCGCAAGTAAAGCTCAAAAGTTAGCGAGCGCTACCCAGCAGTGAGCTTCTGCCATTCATCAATCTTGAATCCGAGAAGCCCAAGCTCCTGGCCGAGCAAAAAGGGGCGCTTTACGAGCATGCCGTCTCTGGTTAACGCGTCTATCGCTGCCTCAATGCTCATCCCGTCGAGCTTCTCAGAGAATCGACCCTCTCTATAACTTCTTCCTGATGTATTGAAGAGCGGTCGGATCGAGCCTGTTAGCGCAATCATTCGTCGCAGCTCCTCGGGACTCGGAGGGGTTTTTGAGATGTCTACGACCTCGAAACGCAATCCGCGCTCGGAAAGAAACTTGAGAGCAGCCTTACAGGTTGAACATTTGGGGTACTGGTACAGTTTAAGTGGGTCCATTTTCATCCTCCCGGGGTATGTCTATATGCCTAGAACCCCTCCGGCAGAGCTGTCCAAATCAGCTACATTCGGCCTCAACCACACAACTAAAGACCATTTCTATCCCCCTTTCTAGAGGGAAAAGAGTCGAGCAGGTATCCTATGAAGCACAAGTATCCATAAAGCTTCTGCATGCCACAGCACATAGACACAGCAGCGATCCGCTTCGGCTCACTAAAAGACGAGTTTGGGATATCTCTTCCGAGCCTTGCAAAGCTCCGTCCGGTCGTCTTTACGGCGCAGCAGGGAGCGCTGGCCGTCGGCACTGCCCCTCATTCTGCCGCTATCGATGCAGACGCGAGCTTGCCTCCTCGAACCTCGCCGACCGTTCAGCTCACTAGCCCCCTTCAGAGTTCGCTCAAGCATCAGCTAGGGCGAGTTATCTTCATCGTTGACCGCTCTGATAGCATGAACGACCTACTCACTAATGAGCTCAGCGAGTATCGTACCAAAATTGGATACGTACGCGAGCGTCTTGCGGGCCTCTCGGACGATTACTTCGACCGGGAGACAAAGATCTCGCTCATAGCATTCAATACTGAGGCTGAGACCCTGACTCAATCAGGCGCCGAGGACATGGTGGGTCTGAAGCGCGCTGTAAGCGGACCCGGCTTTAGTCCCCGCGGGGCTACCGCCTTCACCCCAGCTTTCTCTGCGGCGAAGTCCATTCTTGCGAATGACATCCGTCTGTACGGACCTCAGCATCGCTCCCTGGTTGTTTTCCTTACGGATGGATTCGATAACGAAGGGAGAGAGCACGCTGCCAGCGCGATCCGCTCTCTGCGCCAGCTGAATGCGGCTGTTTTCGTGGGAGGAATCGGTGAGGCTTACTCGCTGAGGCGCATCGTCGAATTGGCCGGCTCTGCAAATAATGCGGCTTGGGCACATGCACCGATGGAGCTCGGAGGCAAAGCAGCCGGACTGTCTTATCACGACGCGCTGCACGGCTACATTCCCCGTCTTCGGAGCTCAATTGAGTCAAGCGACTCGTACCTCACTTTCCAAGTGAACGGCACATTTGGCGGATTAACAGCCGCCACACACTCGCTCTTTCCAATCGCACAGAACACAGACCGAGTTCGCGGTGGATACGTACAGACTGCTCGTGGTCTTCTTCTTGAGGGTACCCAGGAAGACTTAGATATCTCTCTGTATGCCCTTCCGTACGCTTGCAGCAAAGATCACGAGAAGCTCCCGGTACCGATTGTAGACTCGGAAGATGCGGCCAGCAGGTTCGAAGAGCTTCGAGATGGTCGATCGCTCGTAGCGCAATTTCTCGTAGGCATGCTAGGAAAGCATCCCTCTCATCACGAAGAATTAAAGAGCATGGCCCAGGCTCTACCTCCGGGAGATCCCCTACGTGAGGCGCTAGAGAAGGGGGAACTGCTCAAAAGCCTCCAAAAACCAGATAATCAACAATCGTTCGCCTCCCACTCTATAACCGGAACCGTAATCGGGAGAGGAGCAGAGCAGGTAAACGCGTGGTCGCTGCTGCCTGGCGTAGCTCCCCATCAGTCCGCTAGCCCCCTTCACTCAGGTCCAGTCGGGCCCTTGCACTGGCCTCCCGCTTCAGGGCTACAAAGCGCTAAACAATTCGATGCCGACGCGTACAAAGGCGTCCCTAATCTCGGTCAGCCCACGATAAGCTATGAAAATCCAAAAACCGGCGAGCATGGAACCGTGACGCTATCAGAGTTCCTCAAATCTGACGCCGACCGTTTCATAATCGGACGAGACCCAAGATCCGACCTCGTGCTGACTGAAGGCTCCGTGAGCCGAACGCACTGCACCATCTCGTACAGAGACGGTGTGCTCACTATTGAGGACCAGCACTCAAGAAACGGAATTTTACTGGGTGACCACCGCATCAGCACACTCTCGATTCTCCCCGGGCAAGACGTGGTAATCGGTATCTGTAGCTACATGCTGAAGGTATCAGCTCCACGCCGTTCTTAAACGACGCAGACCTCATCCAGAGGAGAAAGGGCGTAGCTCTTTGCCTACAGCGCAGATGCTAGCGAGCAAGACACTTAATAGCGACCGCAGCCAGCACGCTCGCTAGTATCGGGCGAAGCACTCGCTCGGGAATACGAGCACTAATCAGGCTGCCAAACCAGATCCCCGGCACAGAGCCGACGAGAAGCACTAGCAGCAGTTCCCAGTTGACGTTGCCGAGGCTCCAGTGACCCATGCCCGCCACAGCGGTGAGCGGAATCGCATACGCCAGATCCGTCCCTACCACACCTACCGCCGGCAGCCCCGGATAGAGCAGCAGCAGGGCGACCGTTCCAAGCGCTCCGGCGCCGACAGAAGAGAGAGTGACGAGGACCCCCAAGAATGCACCTATCGTGATCGTTGCGATACGACGCTTCTCGCCGATAAAGCGAACCACGCTGCGCGGCAGACGCGCGCCGAGAGTTCTCACTTTCGGCTTAACGAAGAGCGCGGCTGCTGTCAGAAGCAGCGCAACGCCGAGCGCGAGCGTCATGGGCCGCGAAATGTCAGCACCGACATGGGCGTAAGCGCTCAATACGTACAGAGTGACGAGCGAGGCGGGGATACTGCCAAGCGAGAGCCGCCCCGCGATCTTCCAATTCACGGAGCCATGCGAGCGGTGATGCACAGAGACTCCGACCACCTTAGTCGTAGCCGCAAAGAGGAGATCGGTTCCAACCGCAACTGCTGGATTGAAGTCGAACAGGAACACGAGCAGTGGGGTCATAAGAGACCCGCCACCAACGCCCGTTAGGCCCACCAGGGTGCCAACAAGAACACCTGCGACAACGTAACCAAGAGACATACCGCCAGCGAGTATAGAGGGGCAGCGTGGTAAGAGGAAGTAAGGCTAGGAATTACCTACACCGTGCGTGGCACGTTGTAAGAGCCTCCCCTAACCGTCTAATATAATGAGGCAATACAGCCTACTCCGTTTAACCACCTGCTGGCCGCCCGCAGCTAGCCGAGAGCTCCTACTTACCCCTCTGAACCCCTGTCCGCACAACACACTACTTCGCGCCTTGCCTAGCCCTTTCCTCCAGCCGATTCTGAAGCTGTACTTTTTTGAGGAGAGCTCGATGAAGTTTGAACCCTTGCCTAAGCTGCGCCCCGGGGACTCGGTCGGAATAGTCTCACCTTCGTTCGTTGCGCCAGCCGTGTTTCCTCTAGAGTACGAGTTGGGGATGAGCCGCCTGCGCGAGCAGTTCGGCTTAAACCCAGTGCCTCTCCCGAACGCTACGAACCCGCATGCCACCAACGACGACAAAGCCAGTGACTTGATCGAGGCTTTCACCAATCCGGACCTCAAGGCCGTGATAACAACCATCGGCGGAGACCACCAGATTGAGTACGTCCACAAGCTGCCGCCTGAACCCTTCCGCAACAACCCGAAGCCCTTTTTCGGCTACAGCGACAACTCGCACCTCTGCAACTTTCTCTTCCGTCACGGCGTCCCTTCCTTCTACGGAGGGTGCATCTACACCGAGTATGCAAGACAGGGTGAGATGGATGGGATGACTAGCAGGTACCTGCGTCGGGCGCTCTTTGAGGGCGGGACAGTCGCGCTAGACTCCAACCCAGAGTTTAACGACGAAGATCTTTTTTGGGGCAAGCCAGAGCTTCTCTCGCAACGCCGACGCTACCAGCCTAATTCAGGATGGCATTGGAACGGCGAGCGCGATGCAAAGGGGGTGACGTGGGGCGGCTGTCTTGAGTCGATCGATGAGCTCCTGCGCCACAACGCTCCGATCCCATCTTTGGCTGACTTCGGAAATATCGTGCTCTTCTTCGAAACAAGCGAGGAGCTGCCATCCGCCGGGTACGTTATGCGATTTTTCCGGGCGCTTGGTGAACTTGGAATCCTCGCCAAGGCCCAGGGGCTCCTGATGGGACGCCCTAAGGCGTGGAACTTCGAACAGCCCCTCACAGATTCTGAGAAGGAGCGCTACACTGAGGCTCAGCGGCAGGCCGTGGTAAAAACCGTGCGGCGCTACAACGAGACGATGCCTATCGTGCAAAATCTCGACTTTGGCCACACAGCCCCATCGATTTGCCTGCCCTACGGCGCTCCGATTAACGTGTCGTCGAGTGCTCACACCATCCATGTGACTTTTTAGGGCGGCGGCCTCGAGCCGCTGAGGAACGTCACCCCTAAGTACTCGGTTTTGGGCGTTCTTACCCATTGGCCGCCGGCTTCTCCGTCCCGCTAAGCAATACTTCCATGTAGCCTCAGCATAACCCACTCAGAGCCGAAAGCTTATGCTTCACCACACCCAATTCAACCCGCGCCTCGGTCAAGAACTTCTTGAGAAGCTCGAGACGACTGCCGAGCACCTCTGCGCTCGTTTCTTGTACCTCGCGGATCGACTCGGTACGCGCCTCTTGCAGGTCTGTGCCGATGGAGTTACCCCTAAAAAATTCGAGCACTCGCTCTGGTTCTCATCAACGACCCCTGGAGAAGCCGTTCCGCCCCAGCTCGAACGGCTAGCGGGGTTGGGGAGAGCTCTCGACGTCCTCTCAGACATAATCACGTTGCAGAGAAATCCGACTGCGCATGAGAATAAAGGCTTTGCACAGCGGATGTGTCATCTTGTGGGCGAGCTCCAAGGGTTCGCCGAGGACAAGGACATCGGCACGATTGGCACACGTTGCCAAGTGAATCCGCTTGAGTCTCTCAACCTCTCTATTGCCTTTATTGTCGAGCAGCATCGAGAGGAGCTCTCTCTTAAGCTTCCGCCTCTGCCGCGCGGTTATCCGCCCCCTGCTGTCTCTCCGGTACAGCTCAGCGCAGACCTCATCGCCAAACTGGCCGATACCTCACAGTTTCTGAGTGACTGGATAGAAACGCGCTGCCACACACTAGGGGCTGCCCTCAAAACCTTCGCCGATAGCTCCGAACCAACTGTCGCCGCAGTTAGAGCCGACCTGCACAAACCCGGCAGTGACTCGTATACTCTCGCCGATCATCTCCAGCACCTCAGAAGCATGACAAAGGCGCTCGAACTGACCACGAGCATAATCAGCCTCTCTTCCAACCCCGGCTCTAATCCAGACGCTGCAAATGGACGGCGAATAAGGCACCTGCTCGGGACACTGCAAGATATTGCGAAAAATCCGGATCTTGGTTCAATCGGCCGCGATAATCCGATCAACAAGTTCGAGACCATCGACAGCTCGCTCGCATCGATTTTTGAGCAACACAAAGCGGAGATGACCCTGGTCCTGGCTCCACCTCGTGGCGCGAGATGACCGTCAAAAATGGCTTTCCGTCGGCTACACGGAACTCATCACTGCTCAACTAAGGTAATTGGCAGCTGCTTTCTCCATAGCGGTCCGCTACCCAGCCTACCGGCCACACACATTAGAGTTTATGGGGAACTTGGAGAGTCGAACCAAGAGCGAACTTCACCGTGCGCCTATCGGCACTTGAGTCGTTCTCTCACGCAACGGGCACTATTCTATCTCCTTCAACCCGGAACCGACGCTCCTCCAAGCTGTAGTGCCCGAGGAAGAACTGCATGCGAACCTCACCGTCTCCGAGGTACTCAAAGCTGTTGCTAAAATACCGAGCTGGCGCAGAAGCTTCTTTTTTCCACACGTCAATCTGCTTGAATTTTCCGTCCCTGACGTCCAACTTGAGAAGGATGAGGCAATCTTCGCAACATCGCTCCTCTCCCGAGAATTGGTCCACACCTCCCTCGATCTGCGCTGGCAGCAGAAGTCGCGATCGCTCCTTATCGACGAACTGAGCGTCGTACAGGAGGTACTTGAAAGGAGTGAGAACTTCGATCCTCTGGTTGTGGGTATACCCCTTCTGACTGAGCGCCCCGCAGGGATATGGTTGATTGAGCTCTCTCGGGTCGTAGTTTCTGTTTTCGTCGTACCGTACGACGTTATTAAGAATGAAGCGGAAACGGGCGTTACTCCCTTCGCTCGTCCCGAGCTCTCTCCACAGTTCAGCTAGCAAATGACGGTCCGCCTCAGCATTTGAAGAATCGAGTAGCTTCTCCTGAATCGGTGGAAGATTGACCGCCGCAGCCTTAAGCAGCTCCCCCGAGGGTCGTGATGATTTATGTTCTTTCGAGAGCATGCACTGCCTGTTTGCGGAATTTGATCCTGTCTACCTGCGCCGCACGTCGTCGCCTTAGGCTGAAATCTACCAGCCCAGTATGCGCTACTCAACTCAGCAAAACATCAGGAAAACAGCAAGTTACGGCGTCATATCAGCACCCCAAGCCGTATGCTGCAAGGACTAACCAGCCTAATCGTCCGTCAGCTACTGGGGTCGCAGCTTAGCCTCGCAGACCGCACTGCATCACAGCGGCGGCGAGGTCCTTACCTGCCTTCTGCCGTATCGGCGCTGCTGCCTCCTTTGAGATGAAGCCCTGCTGCACCAGCACCTGCAGCAACTCGCGGTAGTGGCGCGTCAGCTGCTCCTCATCATCGATTATGGGAGGGTCGTCGCGTTTCTCTGCGCGTGAATCCCTTCTTTGTGATAGCGCTTCACGTCCTTGTGCCCGAAACTCGCTTAGGCTTTTTCCGAAGCTCTCGCCTGAGACTTCAGCGAAGCCAGCATGTTGAAGAGATCTCTCCTGGGGTCGTCGGCTGGCATCTCTCAACCCAATTATTTGCTCTCTCCCCCGCGTCGCAGTTGATTCTACGACCTCAGGCTGTACGCCCCGGCGCAGTTTCGCTTCTGCTCTGCCGCCCTCTGCGGTCCGCTCCTGTAAAGCCGGATTTGTGGTGACGCGCCGACTACTTTCTATAGGTCCATTCCGGGGTCCCTCTCGAAAAAACGCCAACAGAGCCGCTTTCTCGCTCGCGCTCTGATGAGGCACGGACAGGAGAGCTAGCGCACTCTCACCACTCGCTGTTCGTAAGCTCTCACTGCTGACCTTTGAGGAGTCCCCATTGCGGGCGGGAAAAGACGCTGTCGCCAGGTCACTACCCGAGGACTGGCTTGACGCCGAGTTTCCGCGTTGCGCTCCCCCCTTAGACTGCGAGGCCGCAGATGCTGTGCCATTTGCCGCCCCACTCGAAGCCGTGGCCCCGCCACTTGATGCTGCTGCCGCACCACCTCCGCCCCCAGCGCCCGCTGCACCAGCCATACTTCCCTCCACATTGAAACTACCCGTTAGGGAGATGCTACCTGTATGTAGTGCTTCTCCTAAGCACTTTTTCTTCCTCCAACTCACCATCGGAGGCCAGAGTCACCTGTTTCAATAAGTTGGTTTCAGTTCTGAGTTCTTTGACTACCCTGTCGGCCGCCGATACAATCCGACGGTATCGTTTCCCAAGGGAGTATGCTCGATGTCATCAACTTCACCGGTCTCTAAGCACACAACTCTCGGTCAGTCGATCTCAAGCATACCCATCTCAGAAGCTTACGAAGGTGTCCGATTACCCCAGCCAGGCGAGTATTTCGTTCTCGCGGATCCCTCAACACCGATCCGGCAGTCAGAGAATCTCGACCGCATCAACGCGCTGCAAGACCAGGCTGAACTCGGCACAACGCTGCCCTTCGGACATCCGATGAAAGTACGTGAGGTAGGCGAGAGCTACTCAAGCGTGCAGCTTCCAACTCAGGGTGACGACCCAGCGCCCACTGCAGACTTCCACCTTGGTCTTGAAAACCACAAATTGCGAATCCCGATTTCTCGGGACATGGCTCACGCCTACGCCGAGCGCCCGCTGGCAGTTGTTACCTCCCGGCTCGGAGTTAAGATCGAAGACCTCAGGAATGGCACCCGCCACCACCTTACCTTCGGGGCAAGGATTCCTAGCCTCGTAGGACCTGAATTTTCTCTGGGCGAAGGCGAACACGAGCGAAGGTACAAGATCATCGACGGGGCAGCCTCGCTCGGTCGGGTCTCTGCGAAAAACGTCTCGATGACTGAATTAACACATCGAGTCCGCGCGTTCGAAGGTGCGCACTTCAGTTGGGGGCACTCCGGTCCCGAGCGTTCCGATGCCTCAGGTTGGGTCCAGTCACTCATGGGCAGCTTCGGAGTTCACCTGCCGCACAACACCAAGCGCATGGAGAGACATATTCGCCAGAATCCCGAACTCGGTACTGAAATTCAAAAGCTCTCAGATATTACAACCGGAGACATCATCTTCATCGGACCAAAGGCAGGCTCCCTCAATTATGTTGGCTTGGCCGAATTCGACGACGTTGGTCGCCTTGGGCTCCGCCACTGCCGTGGTAAATGTGGCTGGCAGGGAAACTACATCAACGGAACCTCGCAGCTCTTTAGTGAGACCGAGGTCGAAGGCTTTCCAGGGTACGAGATTAAGTCTGCGTGGCGGCTACTCGCGTAGCGAGTACGATAGCAACTCAACTGGCACAACATCCCTGTGAGAGCAGGGTCATTCCGTCGCCACCAGGAGTCCCTCTCTTGGCTGCTACCGGTAGCCTGGTAGTTCACGGCAGCGTTGCCGCAAACCCTCTTTCCCCCATGAAGGTGGCCGCTCTTCCGCCAGGCAGGCCTCTGCCATGCGGCACCTCAACTCAGCCGGTCGGCTCAAAAGGCACCTTGCTTCTTGGTAGGTATTCGCTCGCAACCGAGCGATTGGTGGCCCCAATCGGGCATCGAAGAAACAAGCACATACCCCATAACCCCTAGCCGAATGACCCTTCAGGCGGATCTTACGTGCAGTATAAACCAACACAACAACAAAACGGTTTACTTTGTATTCAGATACCTGAATACTTAGATCTATCGCTTTTTGAAGGGTCCGACATCAGAGGCCTTGCATCCAAGGTTACGGAGCGTCAGAACGCGCAAGGTTGTCTTCTTTGCGAGATAACTCGCAACGGAGACGCGTTTTGTAGCCCTGAACAATTTTTTTTACGAGCAGGAGTCACGTATGCCCCATCAAGCATTGATAGCAAAGAGGCTCGCGGAAAAGCTTTCCATATTGGCGCACCCGCACCGCATCCAGATCATAGAGGCGCTGGGTGCCAGAGACTCTGACGTTAATTCACTTGCAAGCAAACTCAAGATTCGACAGTCGACCCTCTCCCAACACCTAAGCCTACTCAGAGCCAACGGCATTCTAGAGGCACAACGAAGCGGCCACACAGTGCGGTACTCCCTCTGCAACCCCTGGCTAGCAACGTGGTTGTTGGACGGGTGCAAGCTTTTAGAGATGCAGAATGCCCATATGAACGAGGTGATAAAAGCAGCAAAAGTCGTCAAGAAGCTTTGGAAGATTAAGTAGCCGTATCCCCCAACTAGTATGGGGTCACGAACTGTCGAGCAAATAGGCATGCCAATAGAGAAATCAAATAAGCCTCAACGCAGTCAGTGGCAGATCCTCATCCGGGCCTTCCGGATATTTCATGGAGAATCAGCGGATATTGGCGTTATATGCGTGTACGCACTCGCCGTTGGATTCTGTTCACTAGCAGTGCCGGTTGGCGTTCAATCTATCGTCAATTCCGTAACGTTCGGCGTGGTACTCCAGCCGCTGGTCGTAATTACCGCTCTTGTCGGCGGCATTTTAGTTTTCTCCGGCGCCTTGAGAGTCTTGCAGCTGACAGTCGTTGAGCTGCTCCAGCGTCGCCTCATTGTTAGAATGTCGCTCTCTCTTGCGAGTCGGATTCCGCACGTCGAGTTCGACTGGTTTCGAAGGAAGTATGGTCCAGAGTATGTCTTGCGGTTCATGGAGGTATTCTCCGCTGAGCAGGCCATATCTACCCTTTTGCTGGATGGCATTGCTGTTTTCTTTCAAATAGTCGTCGGATTAATTCTCGTGTCATTCTACCACCCAATTTTCCTCGCCTTCGCTTCGGTCCTTATCCTCTGCATGGCAATAGTCATCATCCCACTTGGAAACGGCGCGGTGCGCGCATCGACACAGGCATCCGACGCGAAATACGAAGTGCTCACTTGGCTTCAAGATTTAGCCCGGGTCCCCGTGCTTTTTAAAAGCAATCGGGGAGATGCCTTCGCTATCGAGCGAGCAGATCAGCTCGTCGGCTCTTACGTCATGTGGAGGTCACGCTATTTCAGGGTTCTCCTGCGGCAGGTCATCAGCGCGATGGGAATTCAGATCATCGCTAGCACCCTCCTCCTTGGCATCGGAGGCTTGCTCGTAATCCGCCAGCAGCTAACCCTTGGGCAACTCGTTGCTGCAGAGCTCGTTCTTGGATACAGCCTCTCGGGTGTTGCAAAGCTCGGGCGCTACATAGACAAATTCTATGACCTTTCGGTGTCGGTATCCAAACTCGATGCGCTGTTTGACGTTACCACCGAAACGCTCCACGGCTCCTTTTTTTCTCCGGGGTCAGAGCCTGCTCGCTTGTCAATCGCAAACCTCTCAGTCCATCACGCAAGCAGCCTGTCTCCTGTGCTCCATGACATCTCATTTCAGCTTCAACCGGGAGAAAAAGCCGCTATTTGGGGTGCGAATGGCTCGGGCAAGAGCACACTCGTCGATTGCTTGTATCGGCTCCATTCCCCGAAGACGGGCCGAATTGAAATTGACGGGCATGACGTCCGGGACATTCACCCGCTAGAGCTTCGAAGCGAGGTCGCCCTCGTTCGAGGTGTGGAGCTCTTCCACGGCACTATCGAGGAAAACGTAACCTTGATGCGCGAGGGTACTTCAACTGCCCGCATTAGGGAGGTGCTCGGATTGGTAGGAATTTTGGATGACGTTTACCAGCTCGCTGATGGGCTGCAGACGACGCTCAAGGGTCAAAGCGAGCCTCTTTCGGTTGGTCAGGCTGCTCGGCTTGTTCTCGCTCGCGCACTGCTGCTTGAACCGCGTCTCTTGGTCATCGACGGTGCCCTGGACGGAATCGATGAAGATTCGCTGGGGCCTTTGCTGGAACGGCTGGTCAGCGAGAAGACCAACTGTTCGCTACTGGTGCTTACGCATGAGAAAGATGTGCTGCGCTACTTCTCGAAGACTTACGTGCTGCGAGCAGGGACCCTGGTGCCAGCATCTGATGGAGGGCAAGCGTAATGGCTCGGACGCACAAATTCTACCCGGATGATTCCCAGATGTTTGAAACCCTTGAGGAGGTTGCCTCTCACAGTCGCACGCCCCTCACGGCTGCCTCCGCAGTCCGATCAAGGGTGAGCCCTCGTCTCGCCGCTTGTCTTGTTTTAGCGATGATGGTGCTGCTCCTGATCGTGACGCTGATATCTCCATGGGTCCAGAACGTTCAGGGTCAGGGCAAAGTGATAGCCTACTCGCCGGACGAGCGGCAGCAGAGCATCACAGCTCCGGTCGATGGGATTGTCAGGCAATGGTTCGTTCTTGAAGGCACCCGAGTGAAGAAAGGCGAGAGTATCGTCGATGTAGCAGATATTGATCCTGACATCCTCAAGCGGCTTGAACGAGAACGGGAGGCTGCTCAACTCAAGCTCGATGCAGCTGAAAATGCGGTGCACACGTCAAAGAAGAACCTCGATCGACAGAAGAGCCTGGTAGTCTCAGGTCTAAGCTCGCAACGCGCTGCGGAACTGGCCGAGCTCGAATACGCCAAGTACCTCTCGGAGATGTCCGGTGCTTCCGCAGAACTCGCCCGTCTTGAGACGAAAATCGCACGGCAAGCTTCGCAGTCCATCGATGCGCCCCGAGATGGTATCATTCAGCGCGTGCTCGCTCCGCAGGGCGGCGTCATGGTGAAGGCTGGGCAGGTTCTTGCCGTTATCGTTCCCGAGACCGCCAACCGCGCGGTTGAACTTCAGATAAGCGGCAATGACGCTCCCCTGCTGTCCGTTGGCAGGAAGGTTCGACTTCAGTTTGAGGGCTGGCCGGCCGTCCAATTTGCCGGTTGGCCATCCGTCGCCGTGGGCACCTTTGGCGGCGTAATCGCAGTTATCGATCCAGGAGCCGGAACGGACGGGAAAGTTCGCATCATTGTGTTCCCCGAGAAGGGGGAAGAGTGGCCGGACGCGCGCTATCTGCGACAGGGTGTGCGGGTTATCGGCTGGGTCCTCCTCGATACCGTCTCCGTAGGTTGGGAGCTGTGGCGCCAGTTTAACGGCTTTCCTCCGAGCATTAAGAAAGATCCGACTCTCGGGCACGATTCCGCAGTAGGTGAGCAAAAAGAGAAGGATTATTAGCAACGTGAACCGAAATAGCAGAGCACAGCTTGTTGCGCGCTTCCGGCTGCCTCGTTGCAGCTTGCGTGTCTCAGTTGCTGTTCTCCTGGCGCTTCTGCCCTGCTCTCCTATCCAAGCTGAAATCGAGCAGCCAATGCAGCCTTTTACTCTTCCTGAGCCTACTCCCAAGGCGGCCCCGGTCACCGGGCTCCTCAAGCTCGATACGGTGGTGTCAGCGACTCTCAACTACCATCCAGCGCTTAAAGGCGAGCGAGAGCAGCGAGTCGCTGCTAACGCGGAGGTTCTCTCTGCACAGGGAGCCTTCGACCCCTCGATCAAAGGAGAGGCTCTGTCCTTCGTTACCGGTGGATACACCGGTCAGTACGGCCAAATGTTCGTTGAGAAGCCGCTGCAGCTCTACGGCAGCAGGGTGTTTGCGGGATACCGGGTCGGCGGCGGCAACTTCCCAATCTACGACAACTACTACCAGGAAACCCTCTCCGGCGGAGAGACGCAGGTCGGGGTCGAGGTTCCGCTGCTGCGAGATGGCCCGATCGACCGGCGTAGAACGGAAATAAGAAAGTCGGAATCTGGCCAGCAGATTGCAGATGCCCTCATCGAGCAGAAGAAGATCGAACTGAGCCGCGCCGCCGCCCTAACGTACTGGGACTGGACAGCTGCACGGAACAAAGTGCGAGTGTACCGGCAGCTACTCCTCACAGCACAGGAGAGAGACAAGCAGATCGCCGAGCGAGTGAGGAAAGGTGACCTCCCCGACTTTGATAGAGTCGACAATCAGAGGGCGGTCATGCAAAGGCAGGCCCAGCTCCTGTCCGCCGAACGAGCTGTAAAAAATTCTGAGTACTATCTCTCGCTTTTTTACCGTGACGACAAGGGGCAGCCGCGGAGCGTCGAGCACCGCAAGTCACTAGACCGGATACCAATCCCACCGGCTGTGCCGAATTTCTCGGTGGATGACCAGGTTGAAGAAGCGAAAGCCGCTCGCCCCGAATTCAAAAACCTGCGCGCGCAACACGAGCAGAACAACTTAGAGCTCAAGCTCGCCAAAAATCAGATGCTGCCGCGTCTGGACGTACGCGTCTTGTCTGCGAACGATTACGGCGTCGGAGATCCTGAACTTGAGGAGGCGGAGGTGCGCGCTGGGTTGCGGCTCGAGATACCACTTGCCACTCGCACCCAAGAGGGAAAGATCGACTTCTATGAAGCGAAGCAGAGGCAGCTTGGCTTCACAGAGGAGTTCCTGACAGACCGCATCAGGGCTGACGTGCAGGATGCACTTAACGCTCTAGCCATAGCCAGGGACCGTGTCACGGTAGTGTCCAGCGAAGTGCAAGCTGCAAAGGATCTCGCAAAGGGGGAGCTGAAACGGTTTGAGCTGGGTGACAGCAACCTTGTCTTCGTGAATTTGCGAGAGCAGAACGCAGCAGATGCTGAGGTGCGGGAGGTCGAAGCTCTCCAAGACTACCAGAAGGCGTTCGTTATCTTCGAGGCTACTCTCGCGCGCATCCAGAAAGCAAAAGAAAGCGAGAAGCCCTAGAAGTTGCACCTGAGGCAGAGCAACGACTCGGCCCTTACCTGTGGCGGATCACGGATTACACACCCCACACTCTGATGCGATCGCGTACGTACGACCATCTCCTCTGGGACGCTCCTCGTGTCTGCCACAGTATGGGCACCCGTGCTTCTCGGCTCGAGCCCGGGCTGTTGGTGCCCCGCACTCTTCGCACGGGAGGCCAGGCACTGACGCCACCAGCCCAAATCCACCACTTGAACAGAAAGGACACATGGTCGCAAGCCGGTTGACCAACAGCTCGCAACACTCGGAAATCGACGCCATCCGAGTCGGATTGAGATGCGCCCGCATGTCACTCATCACCATAACCGATAGCTGCGGAGACTCCTCAATGCATGACTTGAAGGCCGCTTCGGCGTCGCTTCGCACGGTGATCCCCTTCCGAATCCTCTCCCTAAGCGGAAGCCCTTCTGGGTAAAGAACGATTCCGTGGGAACCGAACCCCACCTGGGCGAGAAACGAGTGAAATTCATCTGCGTTTTTTACGGAACGAGTGGCGTAATTTGTGCGTAAAGCGATGTGCTGCTCGACTATATCGACTCCCTGCTCTGCGTCATGAAGCAGCAGCATCTCGATCCCCTGCGCGAAAAAACCGAATCCGCCGGCAACCGTGAAGCTACCCTCGCTCACCAAAACAAATCGCTCCTGCGTCAGGGATCGTGCGAGAGCAACTTTACCTCTCAAGGCATCAAGCATCGAACCAGGCCGCTCGACCTCACCCGAAAAAGTGCCCAGCTTATCTGATTCAATAACGAGCTCCGAAACGGTCGCACCCAACACCCGCAGAAACGGCTCACGAGCAGCAGTTGCTTTCCCGTGGTTCGTTGCAAACCACACATTGCTGTTGATAAACGTTGTCATCGAAAAGACGCCTATTTATGTGAGGTACGGGGGTTCGTAATCCTGAGCTTCTATTGTAGCAGGCGCGTGAGCCCGCACGGTAGAGAACAGGAACCCTTCGTCCGCAGCTCGTCTCATACTCCGGTCCACAGCAACAGCTCCCTCGCGTATTCCGGTGTTCGGTCGCAGTGCGCAGGTTAGTTGCCTCCTCTTCGCTGCCGCTGCGACCGCCCCAGAACACTCAGATCGCTAATTAGCACGATTAGTTAGGCTCCGTTTTCCTCTAGACTTACTTCCCCAGACTTTGATACCCTCTGCTGCCGCTCTTTCCCAACCCCCTGGCACACCTTAGGGCTCCGCCGGGTTCCGATTCGAGTCACAACTGCCAAGCCTCTTCCCTGCGGCCACCGCGGAGGCAGCGAAGAGGATTAGGCAAGAAGAGAATGTAGGGTTTTGTAACTCTTCCGGAACAATCGCTACAGCATGAAATTGCGTACTCCCTGCGGTATCCCCCGGGGTCCCGCAGGGAGCATGCAATTGTGCTGCTTCAGTACCTTTTGTTTCCGGGGTTTTTTAAATGGCTAAGTCGAAGAAAAACGACTTCAAAAAGGCCCAGAAGGCTGTGGAGAAACACCTCAGCGCCTTCGCAGATTGGGTCGTTCGTCAGAGGGCTATTAATCGTCTCTGTTACGTCGAGCGTCCTGGGGTCCCAAGTCCCATCGCCCTTCCAGATGGTCACATGACCCTGGAATTCACCAAAACTGAGCGGCCAATACGGAAGCTCCGTCGAAAGGCGCGAGAGGCGCGGCGGACCGCCGCTGCGTTTCAGGTGATAGCCTGGGGTCGTTTCACTGACATCCTGGCGTTCGCTGCAAGTGTTCGCTTCCGGAACGTTAAGCGAGAGATCGCTGTTGCCTGTTTCGCCTGCTACCTTCAAGGTATCGGACTTACGTACTTGGCTCGTGAGTTTGGATCGCTTCTTGATCGTGACGGGGCAACTCGCGAAAGACTCGACCGACGAAACGAATTAGCTGACAGATTCCTCGAAAAGATGTAAGCCATTCGGGGTTAGGTTGATTAGCGGTTCTCCGCTCTCTTCTTCCTAACCTCGGCTTTGCCTCTTTTACATCGCGTATGGTCGGGCCCGGGGCGCCGTTTCGCGATCCTGCTATCCCCCGAAACAGTGGAGCAACAGATGCCCAACCAACCCCTAGAATTTGGAAAAGACTTCGGGAAGCCACAACTGAAAACGACCGTTGTCGCGCTTCTTGTGCTCTTCTTTCTACTGGTTGCCTTTAAGGTCTACCACATCGTCCCCCCAGGACACCGGGGGATATCTGTCACTCTGGGGAAGGTTGATCCCCAGGAGCTCCCAGAGGGCCTGGCTCTCCAGTGGCCCTTCATCCAGACCATCTCCGATTTCCCGATAATGCAGCTCTCTGCGAGCGGCAAGGCACAGTGCTTCTCTAGCGACTTGCAGAACCTGACTCTCTACTTCACCGTCATGTACCGAGTGCCAGCCAACCAGGTCGTGAAACTGTTCCAGCAGTACCGTGGCGACCCATTCACCACCCTAATAGAGCCCCGCATTCAAGAGTCGCTCAAGCAGGTTACCGCGCTATCACGTGCGGAAGAGCTGGTTAAGAACCGGGAAAAAGTGAAGGACGAATCTTTGGCGAAGCTTCGAATCGCTGTGGGCGACGTTCTTCAGATTGTCGATTTCTCACTCACCAACATGGACCTCTCAGACCAGCTAGAGCAGGCGATCGAGCAGAAAGTAGTTCGAGAGCAGGAGGCGCTGGCTAAATCCTTTGAGCTTGAGAAGGAGCGTAAGCAAGCCGAGATAACGATCGTTCGAGCCGAGGCTGAAGCAAAGTCTGTTAGCATTAAGGGAGAAGCCATCAAGAGCTCTCCCGAGGTGATACAGCTTGAGATAGCGCAGCGTTGGGACGGCAAGACCCCGCTCAGTGTCAGCGTTGCTAACGGCAGCGGGACGAACATACTACTTCCCCTCAAGTAGAGCAGCCGATGTGCCGGATGTTAGCCAAGGTCTCTGCAGAGCAAGCGCCTGCTGAGTACGAGCTGCTCTCCGCTCCTCACTCACTGCGTGCGCAGTCGCTGGAAGCGAACTTGCCGACTCCCTGGAGACCGAAAGGGCCGCACACAGACGGTTGCGGCGTAGCCTGGATCGACGGCAGCCGAATCAGACTCGAGAAACAGGGAAAAGCCCGCTGCTGGGATTCTTCCTTCTTAAGTCATGCGCAGAGCCTTACCACACCGGCGCTCATCGCTCACAACAGGGCTGCGAGCCCAGGGCTTGTGACACAGAAATCGGCCGCGCATCCCTACCTCGGTACGGTTGGCGGAGACAAAGTTGCGTTCTGTCACAACGGTGGAGTTCGCACCCTCTTTGATCGCGCGAAATGCGAGAGGGTCACTGACTCCTATCTCTTCCTTGAGCACGTTTCTAGAGAGATTCACCTGCTAGACCTATCGTCTCTGCGCTCACTCCTCGCAAGGTGCTCACGAGACTGGAGCTACTCGTCGCTCAATGGGCTACTCCTCTCGTCGCAAGGGGTGTATGCCTGGCGCTGCTTCGAGGAAAGCGGCAGCAGCGAGATCAATTCGAAGTACTACACCCTTCACGTGCATCGCCGTGACCGGGATGTTTGCCTGGCCTCGGAGCCGGTTGACCGGAAGCGCGGTTGGGAGCTGCTGCCAAACCGAACCATCGTCGAGCTGCGCTTAGAAGGTGGCGCTGTCGTCATGAATCAGGCCACGTTCTAGCTGTGGGAGCGCTAATGCCCAGCCGAGAGTTCTCGCGGTATCAAGAACGCTGCCGGCAGACACGAGCTACCTGACGGCAGCGTTCGCACGTGAGCGATCACCAGCTGCCACCTCCGCCACCACCCCTGCCGCCGCCGGAGCTCCCCCCAGAGCTTGAACCTTTAGGGCTTGAGCTGAAAGCCGAGCTCATGGTTTCCATACCTCCATCGAGTGACCTGCCCAGGTCGCCCATCGATCGAAATCCTCTTCCGTCGGCAGAAGCATACCAGGTCGGCGGAACAGCTAAGAGCCCCTGGAAGCGCGTCGCCCAGACGGATGCCATACCAAAAACGACGGCAAAGGCTATCGTCTTGTCGAAGTAAAGCGGATCTTCCTCAAGTAGCCGGCGGAGCTGCGGCTCCTCGACTCGCTCCATAAATTGCTTGAAGCCGCGCACCTGCTGGAAGAGAGCCCTCCCTTGGGGTGTCTTCTTCGGCATGATTCGCCCAAAGCCGAACAGAAGGAGAGCCGTTACAGCCACGGAAGCGAAGTACACGAGCGCCGAGCCCCCGATCACGTCTCCAAGGGGGAGAAGAAACAGCACCCCGATCCCACAAAATTTTAGGACATTCCCCAAACCCCGACTCCCCGGCGAATACAAACCGAGCTGCGAAATCTCTTCATCAAGACCGGTACGAGCCTCTGCCATCGTCTTGTAGAATCGATCCTTCAACGAGCTGACATGCACGGTATCACCATCCACGAATAGCTGATCAAAGATCACCCGCTCGTACCGTCGAGCATCAGCTGGAAGAGCTCCGAGCCTCTTAATGGAGATATCATTTCCTCCACCTAACCCCCTGCCTATATCAACCTCCTCGAGCTGAACGATGCCCTTGGCGGCCCACGACATTAAGAGGCTCGTGAGGTCTCTATTGTCGGATACGTCATCCTCAAGAACACCTGCCTCTGCCGAGGTGAGCTCCTTCGGCGGATGAAAGAACACCATCTCAGCAAGCGGCTCATCTCGGCCTACCGAGCGCCAAACAAGGCAAAGAATGGCGAAAGCGAGAAGCGGAAGCAGCACTATCCCGTAATTTGCTAGGATGAATCGCCGCCTGAGCGCCCAATCTCCGTTCTGCAGGAATCCTGCCGGAAACTTGATGCCAACAGTCACCCCCTCTCGCGGACCGAGGGAGCGGTACGTCTCGGCCCTAAGCGCTGCTCCATCCCACGAAAACGCACCATCGACGGACTTTGACCCCGACGGGCCCGTATAAACAAAGAACTCCTCCGCGGTAAGGGACAAATCGCGTGGCGCTCGAACCGTTATCGATGCCTTATGTATGGGCACATCCCAGGCAACGCCAATAGCATCCCAGTACAGCTCGGAGAAACCGTCCAAAAACTGAATCGCACCAAAAACTTTGTAGCGTATAACGTAACGCTGGGTGCCGCTCACGAAGCTGTTCGGGTCGCCGATTCGGACCTCGATATTGGCTCCCTTGCGCGAGGACTGCCACTGTTCACCCGGGACATCAATATCGTACAGCTGCGTCTTGTATGTGCCCCCTCCGGAATCGCTCCGGTACTCAACAGGAATGAGCCGAAAAATTCCGTGCCTCGGCTCAAGAAAGCGCGCCTCGATTACCTCCTCCACCTCAAGCTCCGCGTGCGCCGTCACCTGTATCGAAACCTGGTAAGAGTCGATCTCGAAGAACTCTGCGCGGGATAACGGCACCTCGAAGCCGAAGAGGACTAACAAGAGAGACAGCAGGGAGAGCCAATTCTTCGAAATCTTCATGCCCTCTCCTAATTTGCTACAGCGTAACCTGAACATTGGCTCGCTCACCGTCAGAGATCTCGAAGTACTGCCGGTTGGAGAAGCCAAAAAGCTTCGCAACAAACACTGACGGGAAAGACTCGCAGGCTATGTTGAGATCTCGCACAACAGCGTTGTAGTACCTGCGAGCCAGCTGCAAACTATCTTCAATCTCCGATAGGGACTTCTGAAGTGATAGGAAGCTCTCATTCGCCTTCAATTCTGGGTACGACTCGGCCAGTGCAAAAATGCCTTTGAGCGCCCCCGCGAGCTCCTGTTCGGCAGCAGCCTTAGCCTGTATCCCGGAAGAAGCGATCGCCGCGTTGCGAGCTTGAATCACCTTCTCGAAGGTGCCCTGTTCGTGCTGAGCGTATCCTTTTACCGTCTCCACAAGATTCGGGACAAGGTCGTAGCGCCGCTTGAGCTGCACGTCGATGCCGCTCCATGCTTCGTCGCCCTGGTTTCGGAGTGCCACAAGCCTGTTGTACAAAAAGGCAAGCGCGGAAACTGCCACTACCAGCCCTACAAAAATGTAAAAAGTCATTCGGTATCCTCGTCGCAAAGACCTTTATCAGCCGACATAGAGTGCGCGAGCACAATACCATCTCTTCTATCCCCTCCCAACCAGCAATATCTCTCCGGTTCCCCACCCGAGAGACGTCCTGTACAGAAGGCCCGCAACGCGCCGGACGGACGGGCCCCTAGCCCACCTCCAGTGAGGGCAACCCGCAAGTACGCACCCGCCCGCTCAACATTACCTTGAGCCGAACCCCAATAGGCGTTACACCCACCTTAAACTTTAGCTGACGCGAATGGCGCTGATGAGCGCTTTTGGGGAATTCGGGCGGATTTAAAGAGGGTCGTTATGTTCGATCGCGATGAGCGTCCAGTTACTGGAGCCCGAGGTGAGCCGCTAGGGGTGCGTGGCCAACTGCCGAGCAACCTTCCGACAGTAGTGTCATCTCACGTAACGCTTAGCGGAGACCCAGCGGTGGGGGTCGTTCACCACCTTGCCTGGCACCACGACGCCCGCAACGGCATGGACCGCGAAGACCTGGTGTCTTTTGGGCAGAGAAACGGCGCGATTCTTCGTCAAATTCGCTCGCTTCAGGTGTGTTCCGTTTTCGTAGAGGGCTGGGACGTGTCAACCACAGCCGCTCAGATGGTTTCTCAACACGATTTGGACCGTCTGGCGAGCTACTTTCCAGCTCGCTCAGTGCCCAGACGCCTCTCCGACTACCAATCCCTCGTTCTCTCCGAGACTACATTTGCAAGCGCGGTTGCATTCTTTTACCCGCGACTCCTCATCTTCGGCGCTGATTCGACCAACAGAATGCTGCGCGACCTTCCGCTCCGCTATCCAAGCCCAGAGCTCCGAGAAGAGATCGTGTTCCGCTTCCGAGAAACGCTCGCTCTGCAGGCTATCCGTGAATCCTTCCTGAGCACCCCTCCCGAGCGACGGAACGCGGCTCTCGTGTTCGGGGCTGGTCACGTGTTTGACCACGAAGATCTGCCCCACGATACGACAGAAGCTGAAATGCCGAGGGTCACAAAACATATCTTCGCAGATTGGTCGATCTACGATGACACAAAGAGGGTTATCTCAGCGGCCTGCCCTCTAGAGAGAGTCCTCGCAATTAGGGCGGCGAAACGGCTATTGGGGTTTGTCTGGCGTTTGCCGATGTCGAGCGCCGAGCAGCTCCTCATTCTGCCGAAGCTCAAAGCGGAGCCCGATTCAGCGGAATCTCCGGCGCAGCTATTCAGCCAGCTGCTGCAGAAACTAGCTGACGGTCCCGAGCGCGCCGAAGTGCTCTCCCTCATGAAGAGGCTATACCGAGAGAAGGGGGGCCCATTCAGCGACGTGGCGCTCCGCCCCAGAAGCGGCGCTGCTCTGGCGCGAGTATGGGGTGAGTCAGAATCTGCGGAGATCTGCAAAGAGAAACACGCCTTCACTCAGCTTGAGATGGTAAAGCGAGCCTTCAAAGTAGAGTGGTGGGCCTACAGCAGCATCATCACCAGAAAGGGACAGCTCCTGTCTTTGGAAAAACTGAGAGTTAATCCGGGGCAGCCCGCCGAGGAGCTGCTCTCCTACCTGTTACAAACCTCGGGAGCTGAGAAAGTGCGGAGTGAGGTTCTCAGGCGGTACGAGGAGCGGCACGCTCCTTTTACACCCCAGCTTTGAGCTCTCAGGGTAAGCGATAACACCCACGATACGGGCCTTTACGTGTCCTCTCCCCCTTAGTTTTTTTGGTATATCCTATGGCACGTTCGCCTCGTTAAGTCCCATAACGAGGGAGGTTTGAGTATCGGCACAAGAGCGATGAACGCGATCTCTGATCGCGGAACGGTTTCTGCTCGACCACTTGGAGAAGCACATGCACCAGGGCCATCCGGTCAAAAATGTTGTTGGAACGAACCACGCCGCGGAGCCCACCGTCAAGCGGTGGTCTGTGGTTACTCCGCTTCTCATGATGGCAGGATCCCTCTTCCCATCGGAGCAGCTCCAAGGGCAGAAGCCAGGGCGTCCACAGGAGTCCAGCTCAACTACTGCTCTTGTCGATCAGGAGAGAAAAGCCGCTGCACGGGCCGAACAACGCACTTGGGAGCGAAAATTCGCGTCTGGAATCCCAACCAAGCAGCTAACGACACAATCGCTCACGCCACAAATTGAAAGACTGAGCCGCCTCACCTCCTCCAACTCCGTCAGTGAAAGCTCCCTCTCTTTTCTTGTAAGCAGGAGCTCCAACGGGGAGACCTCCATGATCCTCCCTCGGCTTGAGACCGTGGCGAAGTATTCGCCATTATCTGTCGAAGAGATTAAGAAAAAGGTCTTCGATTTTCTTCAAGCAACTGAGACTCTCCGTAGAGATCAAGCCGAAATAACGGGGACAGCTTTTGATATCGAGCTCATGACGCGCAGCCGGCTCATACTCGATGCCGAGCGACTAGTTGAAAAACGTGATGAATCGAGGAAGGAGCTACAGAGCCACGACGAGCGCCTCGGCAAGATGGCAAAGACCGTTGAATACCTCCGAGAACTGAAGGCCTTGCTGCAGGAGAAAAATCCGTCGCCAAGCCCCCGGGTCAAGGAGCTCTCACGCCTGTTGGGCTTAAAAGAGCTTATCGAGGTAAAAGAACAGCTAGAGCTCATGGAGCCTCTCATCCACCGGCACCGACAAGCCTCCAAAGACAGAGCAGCAGACCTCGACGCCGTCACCGAGCGAATTCAAAGCTTGGAGGACCGTGCGGAACTCGAACGATGCGAGAATTTCGATACAATTGTATCCCTCGAGAAGATACTAGATAAGCAGCTGGCGGCTGCAAAGGCAAATGCCGCAAAGTACGAAGCTGCATCCATGACCACAGTCGGTGACCTGATCGACCGAAACAAAGCAACAGAGCTGCAGCGTGACATCACGAAAGCCGAGGCTAAGCTGCTCTGGCACTCAGGAACCCTCGTTAGTTCATTAGGGAATCCCGTAGCGCAGATGGTCGTAGCACTTAACAGCGATGGCGAGACCACCCTTTACGTCGCGGCGAATGACCCGACGATTCGGATTACGGCCGAAATGATCGGAGATCGCCCGTCGCTGAAACTTAACTCGGGGGTTCCGCTAACCTGCCACAGCCTCGATGCTGACTCAACCGTAGCCCAGTTTCTGGAAGGGAATACCGAAGCCGTGTTTAAGGATTCGAGCACCACTGACACTTTCCCAAATTTCGCCACCGGCCGAATACGGAATATCGAGCTGTTCCTCGCGCCCGACACTACCTTCGACATGAGGGCCCTCTCAAGTTGGTCTGGACAGGTTACGGTGCACGGCTCAGGGAAAATTATGTTGGGGGAGCGGGCAAACGATGCCCCGTATCAAAACCTTCGTCTTGAACAAGGCAGCCAAGTGACAATCTCGGTACCAAAGCCAACACCACCCCTCGCTCACAATAACGTCAACGATTCATCCCTGCTCATTACCGTAATCGGCTTTCAGGCAACTCTCGTTATGCCCACAGGGGACGGCGATACTCGCGTCGATATCGAGGTTCGAGGCTCTAGCGGAGAGGTTACCGTTCCGTTGCTGCGGAAGGGAAAGCCCGTGAACGACTCCTCCGAGGTTGTGAAGAAGCTCAATTCCGTGAAGTAGGGGAATCTTCGGTCTGAGTGCAGCTCTCACACTACCTACAGCTTTTTATGCCTCCCCTAGGGCGAGAGCCCTGCCCAGAGGAACAACAGCTTAGAGGCCGGAAAACCATTCACCCCCTGCCCCCTATTCGTCTCTCTACGCTTCTATGCTACGTTGCAACAAAAAGGGTTTCGGAGCGAACTATGTCCTTCCTAAAAAAATTACGTGACGAAGTTAAGGAGGTCCTGCCTGCTATCCTCTTCCTCTTCGTCACATTTCACCTGATCGCATTCACGAATTCACTTCTCCTTGAGTCGTATCGAATTACTCCAACTCGCTCGATGTTCGCTACCATTGGAGCACTCGTGGGCGGAAAGGCTATCCTGGTCGCAAATCGGCTCCCCTTCACGCATTTTTTTCGCACCCGCCCGCTCATCTTGTGCGTTCTCTGGCGCTCGGTAGTTTACGGCGTGTTCTGCGCGCTTTTCCTGACGACAGAGCACTTCATCTCCGGGGCGCTTCACGGAGAGACCCCCGCAGAGACGATCGCATCACAGCACATCTCTGCAGCGCACATGTGCGCCAATGCTATCTGGCTTGCTGTATCGCTAGTCCTCTTTAACTCATGGGTCGAGCTAGACCGGGTCTTCGGCGAAGGGACGCTGCGCAGGGTGTTTCTTAATTCGCCGCAGGGTCGCACTGACTCCGGGCTCA
>CAZZJR010000011.1:0-5146 GCA_964654585.1 uncultured Bdellovibrionales bacterium | reverse complement strand
ATCTTGTCGGCCGGCGTCGTCCGCGGATTCTGCTCAAGCACAACCAGGTCTGCCCACTTGCCGGGCTCAAGGCTGCCTGCGCGGTCGTCGATGAACATGGCGTAGGCCGCATCAAGCGTCACCGCTTTGATCGCCTGGTCAACGCTCAAGCGCTGATCAGCGCCGAGCACTTTCCGCGGGGGCTTCTGCCAGAGGCGGGATGAAGCTGTCGAGATGTAGCGCAGCGGCCCGATCGGAGACACCGGCGAGTCGCTATGCAGGGAGAACCGTACCCCGCGCTTGGTTAATGAGTGCGTGGGGTCTATTCGTTCAGCACGCCTGTGGCCAAGAACGTGGTTGTGGAACACCTCGCCCCAGAACCCTACGTGGCCGATCGTCATGCTGGGAGCAACCCCTAGCTGCGCCGCCCGTTCTATCTGCCCCTCTGAGGTAACCGTAAAGTGCTCGATACGGAGCCGCCGCGCCGCTGGGTCAGCGTTCCCCTGTAATAGCTGAGAATAGATACCAAGCGTCTGGTCGATCGCACGATCGCCGTTTGCGTGTATCGAGAGCTGCCACCCCTTGTCGAAGAGCGGCTTGCTGACGCTGAACAGCTTAGCATCATCCCAATCGAGCGCACCGCGATCCTTCGTGCCCGGTGGATACATGTAGGGCTCGTTGAGGGCTGCCGTGAGGCCTTGTGTCGACCCGTCAGAGATGTACTTGACGCCTATAACTTTGAATAAGTCGTCTCCCTCGCCGGGCTCGAGGTCCGAGAATCCCTCCGGGAGCGCCACACCCCAGAGGTATCCCCGAATTCGGATCGGAAACTGCGGCTGATGCGAGATCTCTTCGAGAAAGGCATGCTCTTTTTCGACGGGCATCACAGCACCCACCGCGATCTCAGCCGAAGTGGTTACTCCCTTCGAGGCTATCGCCTGAACAGTCTTCGAGTAGGCGACCACAAAGGCGTCACCGGAGGGGTGCGTCATCTTCTGCGAGAATGCGGCGTAGGAGGGCGGTTCGACCAGCTTACCGGTCAGCCTGCCCTTCGAGTCTTTCACGTACACGCCGCCGTTCCCAGGGTCTGGGGTACTGTCGCTCACACCGGCAATCTCAAGCGCCTTGTGGTTCACATAGGCGATGTGCCCAGACTGGTTCACAACGAAGATCGGATTAGTCGTGGAGACCGTATCGAGCAGGTCGGCGGTGAGCTCTGCCATCACTGGCGAAGTGCGCGATGGGTCGACTCCGAATGCGATGATCCAGCTCCCTTCAGGCAATGTGCTCTTGTGAGCCTTAAGCTTCCCTACGATCGAGTCAAGCGTGTCATACGGCAGCGAAAAATTTGCTAGGTTCAGCGCAAGGTGGTCAGTGATTGCCGTGAGGGAGATGTGCACGTGGGGCTCGACGAAGCCCGGCATAAGGGTGCGCCCCTTGAGATCTACCATCTTGGTGGACTCACCGGTGTGCGCCTTCATGATATCGGCGGCCTCTCCGAGCGCGAGGATGTTGCCGTCTCGCACGGCGAGTGCAGAGACCTCAGGCTGCTTCTCGTTCACGGTTACTATCGGGCCGCCGTAGAATATTGTGTCTGCGACGTGAGGCTCTGGCTTCACCGCACAAGCAGCCATTGGCACCACGCACGCCAAAATCAGTCTCTTTAGCGGCCATGAACTCTTCATCATCTCTTGTCCTGGGGAATAGGTTATCTTGGAGGCGACATCTGTTCGAAAGCGGCGCGGTTCGCAAATAAGCACTATCCCGCAAAGCCCGATTCCTCTGCTCTATAACGCGGCAAGGGGATTTGGGGAACAGGCACTCTTGCCGAGACTTTCAGCTAATCCTCCGGCACCAAGCCAGCAGCGTCCGTTACCCGAGAGCGAGACGTCCGATGTTTATTTGGCTAGTCATACGTAGCAGCTTGACCCAGGCCATAATGACTCCCAGCTGACTTATTCAAAATGTTCCGAGTGAAAGCTGCCTCCCGCTCAAAATAGGCACTGATAGACGAGGGATAGTGCGATTACGCAGCCGTTGCGGGTGTTGTACGCTTCTCGCAATTGGTGGTCAGGTGCGCAAGAACGACACATCGTGAGACTATTGCCAGGTCTACGGAGCCGCCTGTTTCAGAGGCTGACGGCGCTTCTATGCTTGAGGCCATTATGGACCGACCCCGGAGCTTCCTCACATGCGTTTAAGCCGACAGTTGCACTATGCCCCTGCCCCTGAAGCATGAAGCAATCCAGGTAATAAGCTGATATCGCGTCAAAATACGGCCGCAGCTCTCCCGGGCTACAGCACCAGCCGCCCTGCCAAATCACCTCAAGCCCTCAAGTTTTCTCTGCTGCTCACCGAATCCCTAGCTGCTATTAGGTAGAGGCAGCAAAATCTTTGGCTGGAGGACAAGTATGTGGCGCCAACTCTGTAAGACAGTTCTCGCAGGGATCCTTGCATCCGTTTCTGGCGCCGTGCACGCCTCGGACCATGACGAGTCGCCCCTCGTCAAAGTTGACGCCAGCATGGATATCACCGACCTGTACGTGTTCGGGAGCGGGGGCGGTGAAACAACGGTTATAGTTGATTGGGCGGGTTTCAATGACAGTCGTCCGCAGCCGGACGCGGAGGCTGTCTACAACCCAAATGCGCTCTACACCCTTCACATCGACAACAACCAGGACAACGTCGCCGACATCCAGGTGCATTGGCGCTTCGGTCAGAACAGTAGCGGCGAATGGGGTGTTCAGGTTGAGAACCTTCCCGGTGGGGACTCCGTTGTGAAAGGCGCAGTAGAGACGGTGCTTGACGCTGGCAATGGCACTCGGGTCTGGGCCGGGCACGCCGACGACCCCTTCTTCTTCGATGCGGCAGGCTACCTAGACACTTTGGCCACGGGGAAGCTCATGATCAGGAACGACAGGGACTTCTTGGCTGGGCTTAACGTAACCGCTATCGCGCTTGAAATGAGGAATGACGGCATGCGCTCGGGCGATCAGCCGCTGCAGTTTTGGGTAACGTCAGCTCGCAAGTAGGAGGGCAAATGAATACGGCACGAAGCAGTCTTGGATACGCGGCGCTACTTGGGATCTGTTCAGCTCTCTGCCTGGCCTCGTGCGGCGACTCAGGAAGCGACAACTCTACTGAATCGAGCTCGTACCAATTCGCTAGCGATCCCCCATCTGCCTACACTCAGATTGACCGCCATGCCGCAGTTGAGGCAGGAACGGTCGGCATCGCGGCAACGGCAGGGCTGGGAATCGCCCCGATCCGGGACGAGTACAACGCAAGCAATCCGCAGGAGGACGCTGCCGGTGTTTGGCTCTCTGAAATCTCTGCGAGCGTCACCGCACTGCACGGCGCACTTGACGACGACCTAACGGCAGCAGGGCTGGCTCCAGCATCTGTTGCGCAGTCTCTTGCTCAAGCCGGTCCAGTGATAGTGCCGGACACAATCAAGTACAATCCGGACCTGCCCACGGGGTATCCCAATGGCAGGCGGCTCAAAGATCAGGTAGTCGACCGTACCATCGCAGCGGCTCTCCTGGCTTTGGGGACAAACGGGCAGACGATAGACACGCTCGCCAATCTTCCCCTCAATCCGCCAGCTAATGACGTGTCATTCAAGGCACGCTTCCCGTACCTGGCAGATCCTCACCCTGCTGACTAACGCAGCGCTGCAGCGATGACGAAGAGACTGCTCGCCCGTGTCGCCACCACGCTTCTGTGTATCCTTGCCCTACGGCTTGCTCCCGCCGTCGCGCAACAGCTTTCGGCGCCCAACTACGGGGACGAGCTTGCGGCGATCGATGCTCGAATCTCATCCCTAAAAAAGCGCGTGGCAGCCCACCCTAGCGACTGGCTCATCAAGCAGCATCTCGGCACGGCATTGCTCGAGAGAGCGACTCTCTCCGGCAGCCTCATTGACATGCAGCACGCCGACGAGGCGATCCAAGACGCCGTATCCTCCGCTCCTAAGGGCAGCGGGCCCCTGCTGCTCGCAGCGCGCTTCCAATTCTCTGTGCATCGGCTCGGCCAAGCCTCGGCTTTTCTCGACCAGATTGAGTCTCGCCCGCTTGTGAAAGAAGACGAGAGATTGGCCGTGCTTGCCTTGCGTGCGGATATCGCTTTTCAGCGAGGAGAGTACGACACCGCTCTCGCTGGCTACCAACAGTGCGAAACAATTTCACCAGCGCTCTGCTCCGAGAAGCTCATGCTCTTCTACGCAAAAACTGGGCGTAACGCCGAGGCTGAAGCCCTGTCCGACAAAATCCTGAAGAGCATCGCCGGAAAAAACCCGCGCGCACGGGCCTGGGTCCTTCTTCAAGCAGGGATTCGCAGCCTCCAGCAGCGCCGTTACTCAGAAGCTCTTGAGCGCCTAAGAGAGGCAGACGCATCGTTTGCAGGCTGGTGGCTCGTCCGGGAGCACATAGCGGAAGTCCTCTCGCTCCAAAGCCAGGATACTCTGGCGATTCCAATCTACCAGGAGGTGATCGAGCAAACTAACCTGCCGCAGTACCTCGATGCTCTCGCGGAGTGTTATGAGCGCGCCGGGAGGACTAAGGATGCTGCCGCACTCTTCGAGAGAGCAGACAACCTCTGGCGAGAGCAGCTGAAAGCCTATCCCGAATCCGCTGCCGGACACGCGGTGGAGCACTTCCTTGCGTTCGGTAACAATCGAAGCCTCGCAGTCGAGCTGGCGGAGAAGAACTTTGCGAACCGGCCCGGCGGCGATGCCCGGGTGCTGCTTGCCGAGGCGTACCTTGAGGCAGGCCGGCTTACGGATGCCCACCGGCAGGTGCAGGCACTTATGGCATCGCCGTATCGGACGGGAGATGCAATCGACGTGGCACTACAAACGTACCTCGCTGTTGGCGATGAGGCGAGTGCCTCAAAGCTTCGGGATCGGGTTGTCTTTGCTGCGAAGGCTCGTTAAGCCGCCTGGAGGAACGCTCGCCGCTTCTCCCGGCGGCCAAGGTCTGGGCTCTGATTGTATCGTTCACCTTCCCAAACTTCCGGCGCGACCGGATCCAGGAGCTACCTAAAGAGCTTGTTGCGCAGCCTCTCCGCTGCTCAGCTCTTGAAGCCCGAACTCAACCCGCTGATGTTCCTGAAGGCACGTTCCCACCAGGGCTGGAAACTTTTCGAGCACCAGCGCCGCGGTATCCCG
>CAZZJR010000010.1:0-52964 GCA_964654585.1 uncultured Bdellovibrionales bacterium | reverse complement strand
CTAGATGGCATCTCAAGAGGACTTGATGATGAAAATGAAAAACCGCAAACAAACCAATACAGTAGGCTCCGACGGCGCCGGGTTCCAATCCAGCACCCTCGCGCCCGTTCAACGCCAAACCCTTGAGTTCCTTAGAAACTTCCTTGCGGAAAAGGGGTACGCCCCTTCGCTCAAGGCGATCTCGGACTTCATCGGCGTCAAATCGGCGTCAACCGCCCACTTCCACCTTGAAAGGCTCGAGCAGAAGGGATTCATCCGGCGCGGCGGCGACGGGATGCTGGAGCTGCTAGACCGCGCCACCCCGGAACTCGGACCGACCGCAGTGCCGCTTGTCGGGGTTATCGCCGCTGGTCGGCCGATTGAGGCCGTGGAGCAATCAACCACCATTGAGATCCCCCCGAGCATGATCGACGGCCGAGGCGAGGTCTACTGCCTTGAGGTGAGCGGAAACTCGATGATCGACGAGCACATCTGTGACCGCGATGTGGTGGTAATAAAGAAGCAGGACGGAGCCGAGGACGGGCAAATAGTTGTCGCTCTACTCGATGACGGAAGCGCAACTCTCAAGCGTTATCGCCGATTGAAGAGTGGTCAGGTTATGCTGATCCCAGCGAATCCGACCATGCAGCCGATGACGGTTGACAAGGTGACGATTCAGGGTCGGTTAATCGGGGTAATTCGACAGCTCAATTGATGATTCTCGTTAACACACCAGCTCAGATCGAGTAAAAACACTCGTCTGAACAGGGCGGAACCTGAAAAAATGATAGAGCTTTGGAACAATTCTTAGAAAGAGTTTAACAGAAGGAAAAAGAAAGGAGAGACAATGGAACTGTACGAGCGTGACACCGAGAATACAGAGAACACGGGCGAGAAGAGCAAGGCCCTCTCATCGGCTATCTCCCAGCTAGAAAAGAAGTACGGCAAAGGCGCAATCATGAATCTCGGCACGTCGATGTCCGAGAAGGTTGAGGCTCACTCGACCGGAAGCGTAGGCTTGGATATCGCACTCGGCATCGGCGGAATTCCGAAGGGAAGGATCTGCGAAGTGTACGGTCCTGAGTCCTCCGGAAAGACGACACTCGCTCTCAGCACCGCCGCGCAGGTTCAACGCGCTGGAGGCACCGTAGTATTCATCGACGCAGAGCATGCCCTCGACGTCAACTACGCCAAGCGTCTCGGCGTCGACACCTCGAAGCTTCTCGTGAGCCAGCCAGACTGCGGTGAGCAGGCTCTCGACATCTGCGAGGCGATCGTGTCCTCAGGGTCAGTTGACTTAGTCGTCGTGGACTCGGTTGCAGCACTCGTTCCACGGGCTGAGATCGATGGCGAGATGGAGGACCAGCAGCCGGGTCTGCAGGCTCGCCTAATGTCTAAGGCTCTGCGCAAGCTGACAGCGGCTTCAGCCAAGTCGAACACCACCATCCTCTTCATCAACCAGATCCGCATGAAGATCGGTGTCATGTTCGGCAGCCCCGAAACAACGACCGGCGGAAACGCCCTCAAGTTCTACGCCTCTGTTCGTTTGGACGTGCGGCGTATCGGCTCTATCAAGGAAGCCGACAGCGTCACTGGAAACCGTGTGCGCGTTAAGGTCGTCAAGAACAAGGTTGCTGCACCGTTCCGCGAAGCCGAATTCGACATCGTCTTTAACGAGGGTGTCAGCCTTCTCGGAGAGCTTGTTGACATCGGCTCGGACAAAGGAATCGTCGATAAGGCCGGCGCCTGGTTTAGCTTCCGTGGCGAGCGGATCGGCCAGGGGCGTGAGGGAGCGAAGCAGTTCCTTCGCGAAAATCCTGAGATGGCAGCTCAGATTCGCAGCCTGATCATGGATTCGTGTGGTGTGGGCTCTGGTGAGAACACGCCTTCGGAGGATACCACTCCGAGCAACTCAGACTCAGAGAGCGAGAGCGCTACGACCGAGAAGAGCTCGCGTTCGCGCAAGAAGGTTGCGGCCAACAGCTAACTCCTGCGGGCTAAATACAGCGGGCAGGGACCCTATCCGGCTACGCCGAGGATGGGGTCCCTGCCTTTTTTTATGCCTTTTTAAGCCGTTTTTAGAGAGCACTTTTGTAAGCCCGCTATCTGTGAGAGTCTCTATCGGTCCGTTCTGCCATGCTGAACCCAGGTAGGGTGCATGCCAGAGCGGGGCTTTTTCTTGCAGGACGCCCCTATGTTCATTCGTGCTTCGATGGAGGTCTATCCGCGCCTCCACCACGTCTCCCTCGGCGCAACTTCCCGTTACGCTATCGTTGCAGAGAACGGGGAGATCACCCTCACAGACCCTGGCGCCTCAGCCCACACGGAGAGCCTAGAGGAGAGGCTCGAGCGACTCGGGCTGTCGCTGCGGCGTGTAACGCGAGTTCTCATCACTCACCTCGATGCTGACCGAATCGGTGCACTTCCCCTCCTCCGCAAAAAGCTCCCAGAGCTAAGGGTCCTCGGAGGCGCTGGAATGGCAGCTGAGCTGGCAAACGACGATTTTGTCTTATCAGCTATCTCTAGAGACGCAGAGATACGTCAGTCGCTAGGCCTCCAAGTTGGAGCGCTCCCCTCACCTGCCGAGTTTCGCAAGGCGCTGCAGTTCGAAAAGTGCATCGTCGATGGAGAGACAATCACCATCGATGATGACATCACCGTCCGGTGCGTAGCATCTCCAGGACACCGCAATCACTCGATGGGCTACCTAGTCCTCCCCCACCGATTCCTGATAACTGACGAGACGCTCGGGTACTACAACGGACGGCGTCTCGCTGCTCCGGGCGCTAATGCATCGGTCTCCGCATCGCTCGAGTCGATCGGACGGCTGAAAGACCTCGAGATCTCGGGAATCGGATTCTCGTACGGCGGATGCATCACCGGCGACCTGGTGCGTAAGCACCTCGAGGCAATTGTGCAGAACACAAACGATCTAATCAGCGAAGTGAAGCGCGCACGGGCTGAGGGTATTCAGGATGAAGAGATTCGGTCGCAGATTCGGGATGCGTTTTACGCACCAGGCCTGCGCGACCTCTGCCTTCTCCGGAGCCTCGAAGAGAGCTTCAGTGCAGTGTGGGCGCAAGTTTCCAAATAATCTCAGTATGGGACCTGCTACCAGTTTAGCCGAGCCCACAGCAGGGCATGGTCCGATGCATCAGCCGGCTCGCTAATCAGCCCTGCGTCGTAGCGGCCCTCACTCGTCGGCGTCAGCCAGGCGTACGAGAGGCTTTCCGCGGGCATAAGCATATCGTCGATCCAGGAGTACTCACCCTTGTAGGAGAACGTTCCCTGGTATGTAGCCACCTCTTGGTTTGAAGTGAGAATGCTGAAGAGCCGCTGCGGCATCTGCTTGCCGGGCTTGCACACCGGGAATCCTCGCTTGCTTACTCGGCAGCCTCCGTCGGTGCGGAAGTTCTCAATAGTTAGCGAGCCATCGAGGATCTTCGCGCTCGCGACATCGAAGTTGCTATTGCGGTCTCCGAGTACCATCAGGATCTGCTCATTCGAGGCGAAGGCTTTCTGGTGCCGAACTTCGATGATGCGACGGAACCCTTCCGCCATCTCCATTCGGAAGGTTTCCCACTCAAGTCCAGTGGGGTCGCCTTCGCCGCCACGCTTCGACTTCAGGTGGAAATTTACGAGCGACACTATCTTGGTGGTGTCGTCGTGCCTTGAGCGCACGGAGAGCTGAACCTCAAACGGGGTCCGAGAGAAAAATCGCGGCCTTCCCTTTGTGACGAGCTTCGGCAGCTCGACTCGCGAGTACGAGAGAACATTTATCACCGTGGCCCTGTCTTTTGCGACGAGGAACCCGAGAGCCATCCCCCCGTCACCTGGCAGGCCAACCTTCGCCTCGAATTCGCGGTTACCACGCACTTTGAGCTGTTCGATGACCGGCTGTAAGGCCGCTTCCTCTTCGGTCGCACTGGTGCCCATCACCTCCTGTAGCGCGATCACGTCGCACTTCGCCTTGAGGAATCGGGTCGTGAGCGCGCTAACTTTGTCTGTGTGCGCTTTTTGAGTGTACTGGATGTTCTTCTTCTTCATCGCCTCGTAGGTGCCCAGCAGCTTGAGGTTCTGGCTACAGACGGTGAGGTCCGGCTTGCCGCGTGGGTCAACGATCACCGTTCCTGGAAAGGGCGTGGGGGCTGTTTTCTTGGGCGCTGGAGCGCTCGACTCCGAGCTCTCGCTATCTTCCCCAGAGGCTGCAACATCATCCTCCGCTCCTGCAGACAGGATCATGCCAACACTCAGAATTACCGCAGTAACGAGCAGCCTAGATTTTCTCACGAGATGGTGCATGGCTTCACTCTCCACGAACGCCGATCCTGTTTCTCCTGACCGCCGAATACGGCCTCAAGCGGCGCTTGCGCTGCGCGCGCTGCCTCGATCTGAAGCAGCGCGAGGCGCCCGATCAGCACGGCGTCTACGATATCTTGATGCTTTTCCAACCCCGACAATCCAAGCTGAGAAAGCTGGTCGGCATAAAGAAACTCGACTGTGCGCACTGCCGCCGCCTTGACGTCCGGCCGCGCCAGCTGCTTACCACGCAATCCCATGACTTCGTACTGCACACTGCGCGGGTTGACTCGACCGGGGACCGTCACTCCACGCTCACGGCTGAGCGACTCGAAGAGCCCTCTGACCTGCTCTACTTTGATTGCGTTGTGAGGGTCCTTCATCGTGGTCGGAGCCTCACACACCAGAACATCTTCTGGCCCGAGCTGCAGGGCGTCAATAACGCGCTTGATGCTGGCTTGCAGCTTCTCAAGCCGCAGGGCTAATGGCATTGGGGGCTTCTCGGCGCGGATCTTCCCGACTGCCTTAATCGTCCCCTCAGCCACGGAGAAGAGCGCCCAACCGGAGCAAGTCAGGCTCGGATCAACAGATAGTAGTCGGCGGAAGCTGGGCATGCAGTCGATGATACGACTAGATCGTCTAACTCGCTATAGTGACAATTAAATCCGCCTGCCCTGTGGCTTCGCTTCGAGCTTTAAAAAGCCCTTTTTTGGCGCCCCGGTGCGGGTGGACAGCCTGGGGGGTCGCTGGTATAACCCCGCGATGCCACGGACCAGGGTAGCGGGGATTGTCCCCCTTTTTCTGTTGTCCCGGGCAAGTACCTACCGGCCTCGCCCACCGTCGCGCAGCTCTTTGCGCGGTGTTCAATCGGGTGCCTGGCTGCTGTTGATGAGGTTACGTAGCGATGGAGCAGGAACTTCTCACCGACCTGTATAGCAAGATGTTGCGCATCCGGCGCTTTGAGGAAGAGGCGGCCCGCCTCTACACCGAGAAGAAGATCGGAGGATTCCTTCACCTCTACATCGGCCAGGAGGCCGTTGCGGTGGGGGCGATATCGGTGCTCAACGAGGAAGACTACGTTATGACCGCGTACCGTTGCCACGGGCACTACCTGGCGCGCGGCGGAGACACTCGCGCTGGCATGGCGGAGCTGCTCGGCAAAGAAACCGGCTGCGCCAAGGGCCGCGGCGGCTCGATGCACTTCTACGACATCCCGCGCCGTTTCATGGGTGGCTGGGGTATCGTCGGAGCGCAGGTCCCGGTGGCCGCTGGTCTCGCCTTCGCGGAGAAGTACAAGGGCACTGACAACATCGCGATCTGCTTCTTGGGAGACGGCGCGATCAACATCGGCTCGTTCCACGAAGGGCTTGCACTCGCGGCTCTCTGGGAGATCCCGGTTATTTACGTAATCGAGAACAACTACTTCGCAATGGGCACGCCACTAGAAAAGACGGCTGCAACTGACGACCTCTCGATCCGCGCGCTAGCGTACCCGATGGCCCGTGACACCGTAGACGGCCACGACGTGTTCGCAGTTCGCTCATGCATTCACGCTGCCGCGAAGCGCGCTCGTGAGCAGAAGCTTCCGACTCTGGTCGAGGCCAAGACGTACCGCTACCGCGGTCACTCGATGGCCGACCCCGCGAAGTATCGCACGCAGCAGGATGTCGATCAGTGGAAGTCGCGTGACCCAATCAAGGTTCTCGGAGAGAAGATGGATGCGCTCGGAATGAAGGGGATCCGCGAACAGATTGAGCAGGAGATCGAGGACGAGGTTCAGGACGCCGTACGGTTCGCTGAAGAGTCGCCGTTCCCTGCTCCGGAAACTGCTTTGGATTACACATATGTCTAACGCCATGCTTACCGACACACAGAATCAGTCCGCAGTTCGAGAGATACAGATCCGTGACGCCCTCCAGGAGGCGATGACGGAAGAGATGCTGCGTGACGACCGCGTCTTCCTCGTTGGCGAGGAGGTGGGCGGCTACAACGGCGCTTACAAGTGCTCACGCGGTATGCAGGAGCAGTTCGGCTCGAAGCGAGTTATCGATGCTCCGATTGCGGAGAACGGCTTCGCGGCCATCGGCATCGGAGCTGCGATGGCGGGCCTTCGCCCGATCGTTGAGTTCATGACCTTCAATTTCTCGCTGTGTGCCATCGACCAGATTCTTAACACAGCGGCGAAGTCACGCCTTATGTCGGCCGGCCAGATCTCGTGCCCAATCGTGTTCCGCGGAGCCGGTGGTGCAGCGTTCCAGCTCGGCGCCCAGCACGCAAACTCGTTTGAGCAGTTCTACGCTTACACGCCAGGGCTGATCGTTCTTGCTCCGGCAACGCCGTATGACATGAAGGGCCTGTTGAAGAGTGCCATCCGCAACGACAACCCGGTGGTGTTTTTTGAGTCAGAGCTGACGTACGGAAAGCGTGGTCCGGTTCCTGAGGGCGAGTACCTCGTCCCGATTGGGAAAGCAGATATCAAGCGCGAGGGAACAGACGTCACTCTCGTCACGTGGTCGAAGAACCTCTTCCTCACCCTCGAAGTGGCCGAAGCGATGGCCCAAGAGGGGATTTCGTGCGAAGTGATCGATCTGCTGACGCTGCGCCCACTCGATCGTGAAACGCTCCTCACCTCCGTTGCCAAGACGCATCGATGTGTGGTCATTCAGGAGCAGCACGAGGTTGCGAGCTACGGTGCATACCTTGCGCACCTCATTAACAGCTCTATCTTCGACGAACTCGATGCGCCAGTTGGCGTCGTTTCGTCTCTTGAGGCCCCGATGCCGTACTCAAAGGCTCTCGAAGTAGTCATTCTCCCAAGCAAGGAGAGAGTGATGCAGGCCATTCGGGACGTCTGCGCCTAAGGCGAGCGCTCGAGGTTTCCTATGCCGGTAATCCCGTTTGGCAGCGCCACACCGCTCATAGATCCGAGCTGCTTCGTGGCCCCGGATGCCTGGGTAATCGGTCGGGTCGAGATTGGTGCGCGCTGCTCGGTGTTCTTCAACGCCGTGCTTCGCGGAGATATCCAAAAGATACAGGTCGGTGAAGGGACAAACCTACAGGAGCACGTGCTCGTGCATACCAGCCACGGTATGGCAGATGCAGTCATAGGTAAGAACGTAACGGTCGGGCACCGCGCAATCGTGCATGGCTGCTCTATCGGCGACAATTCGTTAATCGGCATGGGGGCGACCATCCTCGACAACGCTCAGATCGGAGAACGCTGCATCGTTGGGGCGCACTCCCTGATCCTCAAGGGGGCGGTTATTCCACCCGGGAGCCTCGTTATGGGCACTCCCGCTAAGGTTGTGCGACCTTTGACCGCCGAAGAAGAGCAAAGCTTGCTCGAATCCGCCCTTGGCTACCAGAAACTCGGCACCGCGTACCGTGCTGCTCTGGCCTCCGGTTGACGCGCCACCAAAAGCTACTGATCCGGACAGATCTGGGCTGTCTCGCGTGGGCCGAGAGACACTCTCATTTTGACTTATTGTCGTCAGCGACGTAGTAACGGCGAATGACTCAGCATGGTCCCGTGGACCCGAGAAAAAACGCGGTACACCTTTCTTCCCTCTCAGGCTCATCGCTGCCGTCTGTGCCTGATCGCTCCACAGAAAAGCTTCGAATCCAACTGCCTTCCCGCGCTGCAGAACCTCTTTCCTCCTTTGTCGCAACCAGTGAGCAGAACGACATCCCGAGCAGTGATCGTGTGGTCGAGCTGCCGCGATCGTACTGCACCTCTCGTGCTGGTAAGGAGACGCTGCATGCGGTGATGCTTGAGTCAGTCATCGCAGACCTGGCCGTGTTTGCCCGAACGGGCGCACTGCCCAGTGGCTCAAAGGAGCGCCTATCCCTTCTAGCCGGCGTCGTTCGTGGCACTGAGAATGCGGACGAGGCTGAAATACGTAGCGCGACCACAGACGTTGCCCTAGCAGCACGAGCTAAGCTTGCACACCGAAAAGATTCCGCTGAGAAGGAGCTGCGGCGGCTAAGCTCAACAGCGACTCCGACTCAGGTTAAAGATGGCTCCGCGATTACAGCCCGCACCATCAATGCGCTGTGCGAACTGCGCGCTCTTCATTGGCTTTCGCCCGATACGTTCCCTCATGCTCAGCTGTGCGAGCTTGGCAGGCCGGCGCTAGAGGGTCTGGTATGTAAGCTGCAGGAGAGCGCGGAGAGCGCTCTGTACGCTGCTCAATTTGCCGACGCCGAGTCATTTATCTGCTTGAACGAGCAGGTGCTATCACTCCTGCAGCAGGGTCGGCTCGAACGGAGCGCTCCGTCTCACCTGTCACCGCTACCACGGGCCAGCAAGCCAACCGCCGGTGGCCAGAAGCCGGGACTTGCGGCGTTGTTGCGAGGTGCAGCGCTCGGCGGCGGGTACGCCCCTTTTGCGTCGAGCCTCTCGCTTGAACTTCCGACCGTTATCCTAGAGTCTCGCAGGGCCGCTGAATTCCTTAAAGACCACCAGGCCTGGACCACTCAAGATGAAAGTCCGACGGAGGAGCTGCTTGAGAGCTTGGTGGATATCCTTCCGGCTGCGGCCCACGAGCTCGCTACCCTTGAGCCAGCTCGAGGGGAGCCCTTCCCGCCGCGGACAACTGCTTTTGTAGAGGTCCTGTCAAGGCTCTGGTACCACGGCGACAAGCAGGGTCGCGTTTCTTTTTCGGTCATGCTTGGGCCTGCAGCCGAACACGCAGAGCTGATGCAGCGTACCGACTACTTTGCGCAACTGGCTGCACCCTACTGGCTCAAGCTTGTGAGAATGGCAGCATCGTGGTCGCATCGTCCTCCGGCAGGTCGCAAAACACTCTGGATGGATGATGGGCCAGAGCTAAAAGCAACGGTCGCACGCGGCATCTGGATGGTCAGCTGCACGTTCGGTGCGCAGCTCGAATGGCTCTTGAAGGAGCGAACTCTCACGAGCTCCATAGGGGTCGAAGGTTTGGCGCGCGATTCCGAGGCCCTGAGAGCAGGCGCTGAACGGCTGCAGCCGCAGCTTGAGGCAGCGCAGCTCTCCCAGCTCATGCAGCGGGTAGCAACCGACCTAGCCCCATCACTCATCCGCGGCTTTAAGGCGCTTGAACATGCGAATAATTCTGCGCTCGGCCTGCTCCAGAAAGTGCAGCAGCTTCCAACCTTGTTCGGAGACAGCCCGATTGAGAAGGCTTTGCAGCAGTTCTGCGAGTTCGTTCGACAGACGACCACTGAGGTCTCAGAGAATGAGTCAAACTCATCGCTCGCACTGCTCTCAAAGTCGTTCAATGACGGTGATGTTCAACTCTTCGTGTCGGAGCTCGATAAGTTTCTCGCACTAGCCGCCGCAGCCCCAGATGACTCTCTCGTCCGCACTGAGCACCTGCGCTCGGCCGACGTCCTCACTCGTGGGTATGTGAATCTCATAACGGAGGCGTTCAACTCAGAGATATCGGGCGCAACGAGCTCGGCTGCGAAGCTCGAGGGGCTCAGGACTCAGCTAGAACACTTTGCAAATCTTCGCGAGGTCATAATTGCTCGGGATGCTTTGCTAGGAGCCGGGCGAAAGAACCACCTATCAGATCAGGTAGTAAATGCGATTAATGCGCACCCCAACATCTCAATTCGATTACTCGACGAGCTGCGCCACGAACTCTCGGTCGGGCAAGCGGAGAGCACCCTGAAATTGGTGCGGCTGCTAACCGGTATTCCGGGTTGCTTACGGCGTCTCCACGCGCTTCACGAGGGTGAAGTCGATTCATTCCGTGCCTTTGCCGCCCGCCACGCAAATTAGTGCGCTCCGGGTTCTATTACCGTCTAATTCCGACAGCTTACAACCGGCAATTTCCCGTGCAGCTTGATTATCTGCCGGTTTGACTGCACCATGCGGGTCGGAAGAGGATTCAGATCGAGCTTGCTCGCCGAATCTCCCCTGAAATCTCCACACGGGTAGAGACATCGAAGTCGATGTTTTTTAAAGCTCCTGGCCGCCTTGGCTAGACACGGGTCCGTGTCGGCGATGGCGTCTTGGAGCTGCAGAGGTTGCAGTAGGACTGGACGTTTTCTCTAGACCCTAGAAAGGGAATCAAATGAAGAAGCTTTTTACGGTGCTCGCCATGTTCTTGGCTGGCCCCTTCCTGCACGCGCAGGAAACGGTGCAAGAGGTCACGTACCGCTTGTACAACTTGGGAGTCCAGGCGGCGCAAGCTGACCCGGAGACCAAGAAAAAACTCATGGCCCAGATTGCGGCGCTGCAGAAAAAGCAGGCCACACTGATCGCCAGAGGTGGACCCGTAGAACAGGGACTCAGTGAGCCCCCGGTGCCACCTCCGCCTTCAGCAGGAGTCCCTCGCCCCAGCAGCACTTCGGGTCCCGCGACCAACTGGGCGCGCGGATCCTACAGCCAAGGGGGAACAAGGGGGGGAGCAGGTCTCGGTGGCGGAAACCTCCCCAACCAAGTTGGGTGGTTTCAGCAGTACGGGGGCCTGACCCCGGGAAACAACCCGCTCGTGACCCATCGTGGGTCCTATCGCACGAACATGACCGCTCCCTACATAGGGAAGAACGGGACCGTGTCGTTCGCTGGGTTCCAGTTTGGTAGGAATGGGTTTAACGGGCCCATGTTCCAGACAAACAAGTACGGTGGGAACTTCTTCGGAATTCCCATTCGGTTCAGGTAAGTGTTGTCAGGAGATTCCATCTCCGGGGGCGGCATTACACTGCAAGGTTTCAAAACCTTCGATGTCCTCCCCTCCATTCCAATCTCACCTATTCAGTCATCAACCCACCGCGCTACCTATCCCTATCCGTTGCCATCGCCGCGGCACTCCTTTTGTTTGAAACACCCCTCGTACTACCGATCGCCATAGACCCCCAAAGCCAGCAACGGTATAACCGAGGGAGTTTGAGAGGAGCCTATGGACGCGTCAAAGATCGAAGCCTTTATGACTCTAGCAGGGCAGAAGACCCGCTCAAAACTTGAGACCGGAGACCCTAAGACTCGTGCGCTCGGTGCCCAACTTCTGCTCTCGGAGGTGCTTGAGTACGTCATTCACGGACTCGGTGTCACGCCAGTGGTGAACGGCACCCCGATTACGGCGCCTGACAGCTTAAGCTACGAGGCGAAGGCAGAACCCGACCCGGTTGAGATGGTCGACGGCCTGGCCGACGTGGCTTACACCATGTACTGGAACGCATGCGCTTTCGGCGTCCCGCTGGAGGAGGCGTTTGACCTCGTGTGCGACAACAATCTCGAAAAATTTGTTCGGCTTGAAAAGTGGAGTGGTGCCGAGCGCGAGCTCGAGGGCCATGAGTGGCACTGCGAGCTTGAGGTGAGCTGGCCTGCCGAGGTGGTAAAAGTTGAAGTGCTCAAAGTCGATGGTGTTTTCTTCGCAGTCGGGAAAGACACTCGCGGAAAGGTTCGCAAGCCCTCGACGTACCAGCCTGTTGATCTCTCGAGCCTCGTTGCTGCCTAAGGAACCAAGCTGCGGCTCAACGAGCGAGCGTCTCTCCTCCATCAGGAATCCTGCCCATGAAACTATGCCGATTCGGGGAGATTGGTGACGAGAAGCCCGCCGTTTTGCTTGGTGTCGATGAGCGAATCGATGTCTCTGCTGCTTTTCAGGACTTTGACGAAGCGTTCTTCGCCTCAGGCGGCCTCACGCTCCTAAAGGCTTGGCTCGCGCAGAACTCTGCTAGCGCGCCGAGAGTTGCCGCCGAGGCGCGCGTTGCACCTCCCATCGCTCGACCGAGCAAAATTATCTGCGTCGGGCTTAATTACAGTGACCACGCTGCTGAAACTGCCTCACCCCTGCCACCAGAGCCCATGCTCTTCGCAAAGGCGACGACCGCTATGTGTGGGGCATTCGATCCGATACTGCTGCCTCTCGGCGGGGAGAAAACTGATTGGGAGGTTGAGCTAGCGCTCGTCGTCGGCAAACGGGCATCTTGCATCAGTGAGGAGAGAGCACTCTCGCACCTAGCAGGCTTCTGCGTCATGAACGATGTTAGCGAGCGAGCCTTTCAAAAGGAGCGTGGTGGGCAGTTTGTTAAGGGAAAAAGCTGCGACACGTTTGCGCCCTTCGGCCCCTTCCTCGCGACGACCGATGAGATCCCAGACTCCAGCCGTCTCTCTCTTCAGCTCTCCCTAAACGGCGAGAGGGTCCAACATGGCAGCACTGCTGACATGATCTTTGAGGCACCCTTCCTCGTGTCGTACATCTCGCACTTTATGACGTTGCTGCCGGGGGACGTGATTAGCACGGGGACTCCGGCTGGCGTAGGTGCTGGGATGAAGCCACCGCGGTTTCTCCGGGCCGGGGACGTTATCGAGTACTCTGTCTCTGGGCTCGGAATATGCCGCAACGAAATCAGGAGCCGGGGGTAGATGGAACGCTCATCCGTCGCACCTCACACAATCCTGGTTCACGGTCTCGCCCGCTCGCGACACGACATGTTTCTGCTCGCCCCGCGACTTCGTCGACTCTTACCCGAGACACAGCTGCACATCTTCGACTACCGCTCGCGACGCCTGACGCTTGAGGAGATAGTCGAGCAGCTCGCTCTCTTCGTTGGCGAAAAAGCCGGTGGAGAGCCCGTGTCTTTTGTAGGCCACTCGCTCGGCGGAATCGTCGTGCGTGCGCTCGACGCCCGTGGAGATGCCCCCGCACCGCTGCACCGGCTTGTAACTCTTGGCTCACCCCATGCAGGCGCCTCGATCGCCGCTCTCCTAAACCGAGCACGACCGTTCCGCGCCCTCTTCGGTCCGGTGCTGGCGCAGCTCGCAGACCTAAAGCTGCCCGAGCAGCCGAAACAGGTCTCTATAGGCTGCGTCGTAGGCTCGGGCTGCTCGCGCCTCGGCTTTATGCCGCTCTTCGGCGAGGACAACGATGGTGTTGTAACGGTTAGCGAAGCGACGCTCGGCAGCGCAGAGGCCCATGCGAAGCGCTTCATGCTGCACGCGCTTTTTCCGTTTAGCGGCGAAGCCGCGAGGCTCTCGGCTGTATTCCTGCGGAACGGGAATTTCTTGGACAGCTAGCGCGACGCAAAAAGTTTCCATGCTGCGCCGTACAAAAACATGCGTTGCCTCAGGGCAGATTGCAGCGGGTAAGCACACTCCTCATCTTCATCTTAATCCGTATCCTCCCCCTGCACTTGCACCGGCTCCTGCTCACAATCGAGTAGGCAGGCGCGTGTACTATGCCGGTCAATCGTGCCCGCTGCCGTGCCCGGGTGAGGAGTGTCGCGGCGAGGGCCCCTGTAACCGGGAGCGGCCATGGCAACGGCTCCGGTTCCGGCTGCGACTCCGCAGCTTTTCGCGGAGCTACTCGTGCACGTAAGCGTGAATGCACCTGAAACAGGCGTGATGTGGGCGGCGCAGAAGAGGACGAGGAACCCAGTGCAAGTTCGGGAGAAAGAGGAAGACAAGGAGAAGGTTGAGAGAGCTAACAGACAGTAACAATCTACCTTGAGACAAAACACGTGTTCTTTAGAACCTGTCAGATCTCCGCTCTTTCGCGACTTTCTCCCTACCGCCGCTTAGCTCGACTCCCAGAGCTGCGACGAACGCCGCTGACCTCCGCCAGCGTAGTCGCCTCAAGGATATTTGCTACCTCGTTCCGAATACGCGCAAAGAGCATCGTCAGCCCCTTCTCGCGCTCGATTGGACTCGGCTCGTAGAAGTTCTTGCTTACCGAGGTGGTAGGAGCCAGAGCGCCCTCGAAGAATCTGACGATCTCTGCAACCGTCACTGATGCTGGATCTTTTGAGAGTTCGTATCCCCCATCTTGCCCTTTCACTGAACGAACGTACCCAGCGCGCTTGAGCCCGAAGAGGATCTGCTGCAAGAAGCGCTTCGGAACCCCCTGGCGGTAGGCGAGATCATCCCCAGATACCAGGCCCTTACCGTAGTTGCGAGCCAACTCCGTTAAGGCCAAGAGCGCATACTCAGACTTGTTGGTAAGTTTCATTGTTTACAAACCCGATAAACTAAGTAAACATCTCGTACGGTTCGGTATGCGCAACTCAGCAGCTCTCGCACAGCAGATGACTCAGCATCCTTGCCCGGACGAGCATACGGTCACACCGCAGGGACTCGTCGCGTCATTACGAGCGCTGCACGATTTGACCCGCCCCCTTTCGGAGAGCGAAGTTCGAGAGCTGCTAGCCTCCCTCTCTCAATGCACGAAGGAGCTCGCCGCTTTCGAGCGATTCGACGCCGAATCTTACTGTCGGAACAGGATATTCTCAAACAGCTTCGTTGATATCCTCCTGCTCTGCTGGCGGCCCGGCCAACGCACCCCGATTCACGACCATGCCGGCTCAACCTGCGGAGTATACGTGATGCGAGGGGAGGCTATCGAGATAGGATTTACGCCTTCTGGGATGGGCCCCCTGATCCCGTCAGGCAGCCATGCAGTCTCTTCGGGGGAGGTCACCGTCAGCTCAGACAACGACATCCACCTCGTGGCTAACTACTCAAGCAGCGGGGAAGATCTCGTAACCGTGCACTGCTACTCCCCTCCCCTGCGATCCATGCGAGTCTTTGGCGAAGGCGAGACCTTCTTTTCGGGGTACAGCGAGGCAACTGAGCGGGCAACGAGGAGTGGGTGTTACCACGTTGAGCTGTGATGCCGTGACCCGGCGAAAAGGGGGACGGACATGCCCAGTAGAACACGCGTCTTCACCGACCGTTTCTTCCTAATCTTTCTCCTAATCGTCCTCCCTCTCCTGCACTTGCACTGAATTCCTCGTCCTCCTCCGCGCGGTCCAAATGACGTCTACTTCGGTTGCGTTCACGTTTACCTGCACGACCAGTCCCCCTACGCGCTGCGGAACCGGAGCCGTTGCCGTGGCCGCTGCCGGTTAGTGGGACACCCGCCGCGACACTCCTTACCCGGCCACGGCAGCGGGCAGGATTGACTGGCATAACCACTACTCCTGCCGACTCGATTACGAGCAGGAATCAGTGCAGGTGCACGAGGAAGAGAAGGATTAGGATGAAGATGAGGAATGGTATGTACCTCTACAACCTGTTTTGAGACTCCGCGTGTTTTCTGCAGAGCACGGCTCTCCCCTTTTTCGCATCCCAGCGGGGTGGTAAGGTCGCGACATGCCGCACACCATCGCTATCATCGGAGCCGGCTTTAGCGGTTCCCTCACGGCTCTTAATATCCTTCGCCAGCCAAGCCCCTCCGGCGATCTGCGGGTGGTTCTGATCGATCCGCGAGGGCTGTTCGGTCCGGGTCTCGCCTACTCAACACCAAGCCCCCGCTTCAAGCTCAACGTGCGCGCGAAGGCGATGGGGGCCTTTCCGCAGGAGCCAGAGGGGTTTCTCCACTGGCTACAGAGGAACGATCCAACTGTTTCCGGTGAGAGCTTCATCTCCCGGCAGCAGTACGGGCTCTACCTTCAGGAGCTGGTTTCTGAAGCGGTGCAGCGAGAGCCTCAGCGCCTAATTCTTAAGACTGATGAGGTAGTCGAAGTGACACAGCGGCCCGATGGCTCGTCCTTCACGCTGGTGCTCGCGAGCGGGGAGCAACTTGACGCTGCCGCTATCGTGCTCGCGATCGGGAACATTCTGCGTCGTGGTGTTGGCGGTGTAGGAACTGAAGGGGCGCTGAGAGCCCCCTTTAATCCCGAAAGCTACCAGGACCTCAAGGAGCTGCATGAGCTTTTCATTTTGGGAAGCTCCCTGACAGCAGTCGACGTCATCATGGAGAGCGAGGGGCGCGGATTTAGGGGACACTACTCGGTCGTCTCTCGCAATGGGCGCTTCCCTCTTCCACACCAAGACCCAGCATCTCTTCCCAGCGCCTCACTCCCTCCCTCGTGGGAGAACCCAGGCACTGCTCTCGTATTGCTCAAGACGATTCGTGAAGCATCGCGCGCCTGTGGCTCGTCGCAGCCAGTTTTCGACGCAATGCGGCCAAAAATTCAGCAGATGTGGACAAATCTCTCGGCGAGTGCGCGGCGCGCGTTTCTCAGACACCTGCGCCCGTTCTGGGAGATTCACCGACACCGCATTCCGAACGAGCATTTCCAGACCATCCGTGGGCTGCAAGCGGCAGGTCGCTTGACGATCCGGGCAGGCAAGGTGTCCGAGATCGCGGCACATGAAGCTGTTATAAAATTGCGGGGTTGTCGCGCAGAATTCGAACAGCTCCGTTTCGACGCAGGTTTCATGTGCGCTGGACCAGAGGGCGACATCCGTCGGATCGACCATCCGCTACTGGCGAGCCTCGTTGCTCAGCACCTAATCCGGCCGGGCCAACTAGCGATTGGTCTCGACACCTCCGGGGTTCCGTACCGCCCCAATTTCGCGGTGGTAGGGCCGCTTCAGAAGGAGATGCTGTGGGAGATCACCGCCGTTCGAGAGCTGCGCGAGCGCGCGCAGCAGGCTGCAGCCTCAATTGTAGCCTCAACTAGTTGACGTAGCTGCGCTTTTTCCCCCTTCCGACACTTGACGGCTCGCCCCTAACTCTACAGGATAGCGGTTTGTGGGGATTCGCCCGCCGGGAGGAAGTGTCGCGCATGTCTGAGTCAGTACGAGAGCTTGCAAAACAGGCGGAGCCGCAGGAACGCCCGGACATCCCCGCCCTGATGGCTAAAATCCGGGAGCGGATAAAAAACGACATCGACGCAAGCCTCGACTCGCGGGCCGGCCTCTCGAAGGCCGCAGCGAGGTTCGCGGATGAGAACGGGATCAGCTGCGGAGACATGCAGTTCTCTGAGGAGCTCAAGCTCCTAAACCGGTCCTTCTGCTTTCGTGGAAAGATCACTGACAGCGTGATAACCACGCACCGCCGCGGCCTGATCGGGCGCCTGATGCTCCGGTTCAAGCGGTTCCTCTTCGTTTTCATTCACGACATCATGTTTCACGATTACCTCGAGGTGGAGGAGGAGTTCCACGTTAACCTCGTGCGTTTCTTGAACGACATGTCACGCTACGTAGACGCTCGCGACAATTATACACTCTCTCGCCTCGCGCGATTAGACGACGAGAAATCGCTCGCGATTTTCGGTGTCGAGAAGCAGCTCAGGGACCTGAGCGTCGCGTTTGAGAGTCGCGTAAAGACGCTCGACCAGATGATCCGTGGGCTAGAGGGGATCGTTAACGACGAGCCATCCATTCGCAGCACACAACCTCCTCGCGCCTCCGAGTCGCCTGCAAATACTGCTCCCGCCGACATCTCGTACCTGCTGCTTGAAAACCGCTTCCGCGGAAGCGAGACTGAAATTGAGCGTCGACTTAAGGTGTACCCGCCGATGTTCGCCAGCGCCCGGGGTAAAGTGCTTGAGATCGGCTCAGGCCGGGGCGAACTACAGCGGCTCTTCAAGAACGCGAAGATTGAGTCGTACGGTGTCGATCTCGATCAAGCGATGGTCAACGTCGCCAATTCGGCCGGCTGCAATACGCAATTCGGCGACGGCATCGCACACCTTCGCTCTCTACCGGACCGCTCCCTCGGTGGGCTCGTGGCGATTCAAGTTGTCGAACACCTTACCCGCCATCAGCTCCACGAACTCTTCGCCCTGGCGAAGGTGAAGCTACTGCCCGGCTCAACGATTGCGTTTGAGACTATCAATCCGCAATCGGTGCTTGCGCTCTCATCAAATTACTTCCGGGACCCGACCCACGTCTGGCCGATGCACCCCGACACGCTCGGGTACATGGCGACGCTCGCTGGTCTCGCTATCAAGGAGGTGCTACCGCTCTCTCCGGTGTCACCGAACGAGCTCTTAAAGGAGATCCCTGTCGACTCAAGCCACCTACCAGCAGTGAAGGATGCCATCTCGCGCATCAACGAAAATATCAAGCAACTGAACCGCTTGCTGTATGGCCACCAAGACTACTGTCTCGTGCTTGAGGTGCCCTAGACATGGCGCGCATCCTCGTGCTCGGAGTAAAGGTGCCCTTCACGCACGGAGGGCAAGAAGTGCTCGTCGCAAGCCTCGTGAGAAAGCTGCGCGAACGTGGACATGACGTAGACCAAGTAGAGCTGCCTTTCAATCCACTCCCGAAACAGAACCTGCTCATCCAGGCCGCGATGTGGAGGGCTCTCGACCTTGAGAGCTTCGCAGGGCAGAGGATCGACCTCGTTATTGCCACCAAGTTTCCGAGCTACTACGCCCGCCATCCGCGCAAGAGCGTCTGGCTAGTGCACCAGCTTCGCTCAATCTACGACCTGCATGGCACGCAGTTCTCCGACATAGGCGACGATCCACGCGACGAGAGCATGCGGCGAATGTTGACAGACGGCGACAACGTAGCACTGGGCGAATGCGCGTTCCGCTCGTGCATCTCGAAGAACGTGGCAGATCGGCTCAAAGCCTTCAACGATCTCTCATCAACCGTGCTCTACCCGCCTCTACCCCTCGGGGATCGCTACTTCAGCGCGGCAGCAGAGCCGTACATCCTGTCGGTTGGCCGCATCTGTCGCATCAAGCGGCTCGACCTGATGCTCAACGCTCTGTCCCTTGTTCCTTCTCTCTCGCTCAAGGTGGTCGGCGTTGCCGAAGAGCCGGGTGCCATGGAGTACTTCTTGAGCGTGATTAAGCTACACGGCCTTGAGTCGCGAGTATCGTTCCTCGGTCGCGTGAGCGACGAGGATCTACTAGCGCTATATGCGAAGTCTCTCGCCGTGTTCTACGCCCCCTACAACGAGGACTACGGCTACGTAACACTTGAGGCGATGGCGAGCAGCCGGCCCGTCATCACAGCTACCGACAGCGGTGGCACCCTGGAATTCGTGCGCAACGGAGAGAACGGCTTCGTTGTTGAGCCGTCGCGAGAGGCGATTGCCCAGGCATGCAACGCCCTGCTCTCGGAGCCAGCTCTCGGGCAGCGTCTCGGAAGTGCGGGCCGGAGCATGATCGAAAGCTCGGGGATGCTTTCTGCCGGATGGGATGCAGTGCTTGATGGGCTGCTCTCGCCTCTTGCAGCGAATTCCGCAGCTGAAGCGGTGGGGGAATAATGAGCGAGCGTCTGCCACGCATCGCATTCTTCAGCGATATCTCGGGCACCGACTCACTCTCGTCGCACTGCTCCATGCTGCTGTTGCCAAAGCTTAGCCAGGAGTTCGCAATCGAGGTTTTCTCTGACTCTTTCGCCTCCGAGGTGATTGGCCTTCCTCACCACCACTACCTGAAGGCCTACCAGCGACACCGCGCGGAGCCCTTTGACCTCTTCTTCTATCAACTTGAAGATGGGCGACGCTCTCGCTTCGTGCGTTCGAGCATAGGTATCGTGCCGGGTGTGACATGGTTCCACGACCTCTTCTTCCTCGACCTCGGGCCGGAGGCAACGCACACAAGTCCGTGGGAAACCTCCATCAAGCAGTTCTACGACGCTTCGCACCCGTTCGCAGATCGCGCGATCGCGCCGCACCAACTCTGGCCCCGCGCATACCGTGAATTATCGCTTTCTCCGCTAAACCTCTTCAGCTCTCATTGGGCATACACCGAGAGTCAGACGATGCTGAGCAACCGAATTGAGGGGGAGCTCGGTGCGCACCGGTCTGAGCGCCTCAAAGTGCCGATTGAGCTCGGCGAGCAGGCTCCTCTTCCACCGCGTGAAACGCTCCGCGTCGTTGCGCTGTGCGGTACGGGGCTTGAGGGACGCGCCCACAAGTTGCTCGCTGCTCTGCGCGATCTCTCTCCTGCGTGGCACCTCACTTGGGTAGTGGAGAACAGCGATCTACGAGCCGCAGAGATACTGGTGCGAGAGTTTGAAGCGGGCGAGCGTGTAAGGCTCGTACCTGGTTGCTCAGCGGCTGAGTGGTCGAGACTTCTGGAGTCAGCCCACGTGGCAGTACACCTGCGAGCAAGCTGCTTCGGTCACCTCGCCCCGCACCTGCAGCTCTCTCTCGGCTCAGGCAGGCTCACTGTTGTGAGTGACATGGCGCAGGGCGAGGACTTACCAGATCATGTTGCCTGCAAGGTTACCCCTGGAATCTCAGAGGCTTCGCAGCTTCGCTCGATCCTCACCGCCGCTTGTGAGATGGATATTTCGGCGGCGACTGCCCCAGCGAGAAGCTACGTCGCGTCGGAGCACGCTCCCGCTTTGATCGCCCAGCAGCTCAGCTCCGTGCTCCGGCAGGCAGCCGTGTCGCTCCGCGAGCCGATGCGGCGCTGGCAGGGGCTGTACCACAAGGCCAACGCGGAGTTGCTGCGAGAGGTCTCTGAGCTTATGGGAAGCTCTTCAGATGCAGGCCTCTCCCCGTTCGCGAGAGTGATGGAGCCGGCCATCGAGGAACTCTTCGGGCAATAACAAACGCCGTTTTCTCTGTCCTTCTTGAATCTTGTTAGGTCTCCAAGCACTCTTACTTACTTTGTAGGGTCTATCTAAGTGGCGATTCTGCCCCGAGCGGACCGAGCTGGAATCTTCTGTATGCGCTCCCCTGACAACCACGTGTTCCTGGTTATGCCAGCCTTTAATGAGGCTGAAGGGATCCAGCTCTACCTGGCACGAGTCCAGCGCTACCTGCAGGGGCTCACCGAGTCGAAGTTCCCGTCAATTCGCTGGACGGTTTTGGTGGTAAACGATGGCTCCCGCGACCAAACTGAAGCTCGCCTCAAGGAGGCTTCGAAGTCTCTCTCACATGGGGATGTTACCATCTCGTACGCCTCGCTTTTGAGAAACTTCGGGCACCAGGCTGCCCTGCTCGCAGGCATGCGTCTCGCAGTGTCAAAGGGTGCGAGCGTTGTAATCACGCTCGATGCTGATGGTGAGCACCCCGTGGAGCTGATTGAAGACCTCATCCCTCACTGGTTTGCTGGCGCGAAGATAGTTCACACCAGCCGACTCCCAGACGAGCGCCTCTCGAAAATGAAGGGGCTCTCCAGTCGCTGCTACTACTCGCTCATGCGCCGCCTTGGGCATCTACGGATGCTCGATGGAATGGCGGATTACAAGCTGTGGGACGGTGCACTGCTGCGTCAGGTGCGCTCGTACCTAAATACCTGCGGCTCGACACGCGCATTTGCGAGCTGGCTCAGTCCTGATGCTCCCGTAGTCTCGTACCGTCAGGACGTAATTGAAGGGAGGCAATCTCGCTTTACCTTCAGAAAGATGGCATCCCTCGCCCTCAATAGCTTGATTAAGTACTCCGAATTTCCTATCCGCCTCGCATTCTACGTTGGCGCACTAGCTCTCGTTTTAGGGACGCTACTTTTTGTTTTCGCCGTTACCTCATACTTCCTTGGACTAACGAGAGAGGGGTGGGCGAGTACGGTAGCTCTCATCGTCTTCTTCGGCGGAATTCAGTGCTTTTTGCTCGGGATATACGGAGAGTACTTCCTTCGCAACCTCTTCCGGGCGAACTTGCCTGTTTTCGTTGTCGATCCGATACGAGAAGATGATGATGTAGCTGTCGAGACAGCCTCGCATCAGTAAGCTACTTCCCCCGTACGTAGGCGTAGCGCAACATCGGCATGCCATCTTGATCTCGCCGGCCGGCTATCCACATGTAAGGCGGAATAATGTCAGAGAGCTCTTGAACGATGGCTTGTGAGTCGCGAGGAACCGACTTCGTATCCCAGGGGATGATAACGAGCTGCATCGCGCTGGGATTAGCGGCCAGCGCGGCACGGATTTCGCCCGGTGACTGCACCCTCAAGAATCCCGCCCAGCGCCTAACGGTCTTGTCTGGCAAACCAAGCATCGACACTTCTGGTCCCTCCAGCACAACTGTTGAAACACCATCAGCTTCCGCGGCCAGGGCCAGCTCGATCATAGCCGCCGACTGTACTCCCCTAATGCCCTGAGAGTACCAGTCAGCGCCCGACGCGCTCGAATAAACGGCCAGGTACTGCCAAATATTGGTAACAGCCGAGAGCGCACAGAGGAGGATCACCGCGCATGCAGCTGCTCGCTTCTCAAAGAAGCGCCCAACGACCGTGACCGCTCCCAGCGCCGCTATCCACGAGAGGAAAAAAGACGTGCCGAGCATTCGGCGCGCCAGCCCTCGCTGGTCGTCGTTCACCGGGAAGCTGAAAGCCATTGGGAGGATAAACACGAAGAGACCGAGCAGGCAGATCCTCGCTGCGGCAGAGCGCCGGATATTCGCCAAACAGTAAACGAAACCGACGGTAAAGAGCCCGGAGAAGATCGGGTCGAGAATCGGAGACCTCGGGCGAAACACGTGCCTTGGGAAGTCGTACATCTCTACCTGAAACTGCTTGAACGCGTCGTAAATCATGTATCCCAGCGCGCTCGTCTGTGTGTAGCCAAGCTTAGGCAACATCTCCGCTCGCTCCCGCATCGCGCGGTCCTGCAGCGGCATAGAGTACGTTCCTGTCAGATGCTCGATAATTTGCGGCTCGTACGCGACACAAAATGCACAAAGCAGAACTGCCCCTGAGATCAGCACCGAGCGCCTCCTCTCTCTTGGAGCTGAGAGCAGCGCCTCAAGCCCGAGGTACCCCAAGAAGGGTACGAGCAGGAGCCCTGACTTCTGCAGCAGGAATCCGGCAGCAAGAGCAACTCCAGCCACTGCCGCAGCCATCATGCTTCCCGTGCGGAGAGATACTGCTAATGCACACACGGCAAGAGAAATAACCGCCAAGTCTGGTGGGTAGGCGTATCCGAAGCGAGAGTTAATCCAGTGCCAGCCGAAAAAAACTAGAAGTAAAGAGGCAGAGATTGCGACAATTCGGCTGGAGTAGATCCGTACTACCACATACCAGAGCGCTATCGAGAGGGCAGAGCTGATGTACGAGAACCACTTAAGGAGCTCGATTACGCTGATGAGCCCAGAGCTTTTGCTGTAGAGAAGAGCCAACACATGCAGGAGTACGTGCGGATACCCGTCTTCCTGTAAGGCTCCGAGAAGGGGCGGGTCCTTGGTCACTGGAATGAGTAGGATCTTAACGGCATGCAGCGCTTCGTCCGCGACGAGGGTGGGCATGCCGACGCTTCGCACAACGAGCGCCACAAAAAATATCCCTACAACGAAGAGCACCTCATCACGAGGCGGTGCCGGAATGCGGATCCCCTTCAAACGATCGAAGGAGAGTGCAGCAACTACGGCTAGACCCGCAGCCAAAAACCACATCAGTAGTAATGGGTAGGCCCCTACCCCCGCTCGAGGCGTACCAGTGACGTAGCGCGCCATCTCAACGACTAAAGCCAACACTCCAGCAATAGAGAGCCCCAGAATAAGTCGCCACCCGAAGCGTGAGCCCTCTTCCCCTTGGACTGCCGCTGGCAAGCAGACCATGAGGATGGCCCCGAGCAGCACCAGCGCATAACCGCGAAAGGCCGCTTGGGTACCGGCTTCAAGCCAGGCAACCCCTACCACCAAACATACGGCGGCCGCCCAAAACGGTAGCCTGAAAGCAAAACTCTTAAGACCGTTCATCGAAGCTCCTGTTAACCTCAGCGTGTGCTCTGCACCGTCGAAGTATAATCAGAAAAGCAGCCCCACATCAGCCCGGAAAATTCCGGCTCGTAGATTTCCAAGATCCCGACGGGCATTGACAAAGTGGCACCTGCGTACTGAACTTACGAGAACGTCCGGAGCAACTTCGCTCTTGCGCCACTTAAGGGTCGGTGCCCCCGGCGGAAAGCCCCAGCCGAGCCTCGGCACAGTAGCGCCGAAGCGACTCCAGTATACCGAGCTCGCACGATGACCTCCCTCTCTCCCAACAACGCCCCCACAACCGCGCCCCTTCAGCGGCAGGACTCACGGGCTCACCGACACGACGCGAGCAGCCTTAAGTACCGGCGAGACGTAGACGGTCTTCGCGCCATCGCTGTAGCGAGCGTGGTCTTTTTCCACGTGTTCCCGAACTGGCTGCCCGGCGGCTTCGTCGGCGTTGACGTCTTTTTCGTCATATCCGGCTTTCTGATCAGCCGAATTATCTGGGACGGGCTTTCCGAGGGCCAGTTCAGCTACCTCGGCTTCTACCGGCGCCGCATCCTGCGCATCTTCCCGGCGCTCGCCCTCGTGCTGGCGGCTACGCTGGTCGCCGGCTGGGCCCTCCTTTTCTGGGATGAGTTTGCCCGTCTCGGGAAGCACACCCTGGCAGGTGCATTTTTCTTCTCGAATTTCTCGCTGTGGAATGAAGGCGGTTACTTCGACATCGCAGTAGAGCGAAAACCACTCCTGCACCTCTGGTCGCTGAGCATAGAAGAGCAGTTCTACCTTGTCTGGCCCCTCATCCTCGCCGCCTGGTGGAGACTGCGGCTCCCATTTTCCTGGCTCGCTGTTCCGCTCGGGTTGGCAATCTTTGCGTTCAGCGTCTGGCTAACCGCCGGGGAACCGACCGCCGCTTTCTACAACCCGCTCAGCCGATTTTGGGAACTGCTGCTGGGCGCCGTGGCGGGAAACCTCGTGCGCAGAGGGTTTGCCATACAAGGGCTGCTCGCTGCCCTACTCTCAACCCTGAGCGTGGCAGCTCTCGTAGCAACGTTCATCACCTTTAGCCGATCGACCCCATTTCCGGGTGCCTACGCCCTCCTTCCAGCGGGCGCCACCGCTGTCCTGCTGCTGTGCAGCCCGAACTCGGGGCTCAACTCACTGCTGTTGAGCCGGCGACTGCTGGTAGGCGTGGGGCTTATCAGCTACCCACTCTACCTGTGGCACTGGCCGATCTTCTCGCTCGCCTTCATCAAGCTGCAAGGCTTCGTCTTTCCGGTAGTCGGCGCAGCGATCGTCGGGGCGAGTGTTATCCTCGCATGGTGCACCTACAGCTTCGTCGAGAAACCTCTTCGACACCGACGAGGCGGATGGCTCACGCCGCTGATGCTCCTCGCCGCTGTGTTTGGTTTAGGTGGCCTCGGCTACGTCGTAGAAGTGAACAACGGCTTCGTGCGCGGAACAGTAGTGGACAAAACCGCACCGTACCTCACTCAGCCATTGTCACTGCAGGACTGGCTACAAGAGGTACGCTCTGGCTCGTGCCACATCCAGGACTGGGAGACCGGAACCCATCCTAGCACGTGCGTTGAGCAGCAACGCCCGCTGGTGTGGCTCTGGGGTGATTCGCACGCGGCCGCCCTGTTCCCAGGCTTCCGCGACCTGCACAGCAAGTTCTCCTTCGGCTTTGCGCAGACCACCCAAGCCGGCTGTCCGCCCCTTCCGGGCGCTGTTTCTAACGTGCGGAAGAACTGCGCTGAGATCAACGAGCGGGTTCGCGGTGAGATCCTTGCAGCCAAGCCTGACGTGGTGATCCTCTCTGCCGCCTGGATCAGTGCAAACTACGTCGTTCCCCGCACGAACCAGGAGCTCATCTCAGGCCTCAAAGCGCAGCTGGAAGCGCTGCGGGCTGGGCTGCCCAACACCCGTATTATTGTTGTTGGCCCCGTGCCACGGTGGGAGCCGGAGCTCTCGAAGATCCTCTACGAGCACGTAGAGCGAACCGGCTCAGCCCCTCCGCGTTTCCTCGCCTTACCGGACACAGAGAGCAACAGAAATCTACGCGTAGCCTCAGAGGAGATGCGCAACGTTACCGAGTCACTCGGTGGAACCTTTGTTTCTCCTCAGGATTACTTCTGTGAAGACGCGCAAGCCTCTCGCTGCCTGACGCGACTCGACGATTCCCCGAGAGGGCTCGTCGTCTTCGACGATGGCCACCTCAACTCCCCCGCTGCAATCTACTTCGTTTCTGAATTGGCTGAGGTGCTGTTTCGGTAGGGGTCCGAGCTCGTTTTGGGTGTGGTTGGTACGGGTACATAAACGCCGCACAGCTCTTTGATGCATCACTACCTGGGAGCGAGCGGCCGGTGCCGGTGCCGGTGCCGGTGCCGGTGCCGAAAAGGATTGGAGCGTTAGCTGAGTGCATCGCAACGGGCAAACTTTGGAGACTGCGAGAGCTCTGCTCCTAGTGTAAGGTACCGCCATGTTTCTGTTCGACTGGATCCCTCAGCAGCCGCAGGGAGTGATCGCGCGTGGTCTTGAACTGGCTAGGCCGGATGCTCCTGGCTTCGCGCTCGCCTGTCTGCCGCTCTTTATTCTCTGCCTGCTAAGTCTCTCGTCTCGTTGGGCGCGCTTCACCGACAGGCCTATTTTCTTCGCGCTTACCCATTCTCTGCCGTTCTTCCTCTTTACCATCCAAGACTCGCTCGGAGACTCGGGCCAGGTTCTCGACGGAGTGCGGGCCCGCTACCACATGAGCGAGCCGCTTGCGACCTGGAGCCATTACTGGTTCTTCCGATTCCTGCACGAGCCCTTCAACGTCGGAGCAAAGGATGCCGTGGCGCTTACGAGCCGCGTCGCTGGATTCTTCTACCTGCTCTTCGTTGCAAAGATCTCCCTGGCGCTCTACCCCGACCTCTCACCCACCCGTCGCCTCCTGCATCGGCTAGCATTCCTGACAGCAGGAGTGGCGTTCCTCTTTTACGGGTACATCGAAAATCCGCCGCTCTCGCTGCCAGCCGAGCAGCTCTGGGTGCTGCTCTCGATTTCGTTCCTAAAGAGTCCAACCATGGTGAATGTCGGTAAGTGCTCGGTTGCACTCGCGCTCGCCGCACTTCTGCACGGAAGAGCCTCATTTCTATTCCCCGCGCTCGCCTTCGGCTGCCTCCTGCCAGCCGGAACGGTGCTACAGCGCCTGAGTCGCGCGACCGTTGGAGCTCTCGCTTTCTTCGGGTTCATCGCCGCAGTGGTGGCCTACATCTTCATCTTTGACTTCAACATGATCAGCGGCGGGCACCTAGGCAACGTGACCGGCGGCGGCAACCGCCAGATGTTCGTTCCGCTCGATCAGATGTTCGGCGCCGAGCACTGGCAGCCAATCGTGCGGTCGCTGCTCATCTTTGGCGGCTTTATCGCTCCGCTGGGCCTACTGCGCATCTTCACAATGTGGCTCAAGCCCACCACCTTCGCAGTCTGGTGCCTCGGCTACCTGGCTGCTGACATCGGCTACCTCTTCCTTTGGGAGTTCGACTACGGTCCCTACATCGACTGGGATCTCGTGGGGTCTGGCGTATGCTCGCTGCTGCTCATGGGCACGATGCTCTTGGTGCGCAGCAGGGTGCCTTCGCTCGTTATTGTTGCGCTGCTCCTCGCCACGACCTACCTCAGCAACGTCTGGGTAGTGTTGGTGAATGGGGCTCCCCTCGCCCTAAACTTTACGCCGAGTGCCTCCGCACCCCGCACCGATATCGCATGCGCGACAAAAGGGGTGAAGCGAACCTACTTTACTGACTCGGCGTTCACCGTGCAGGCCGGTTCCCCACAGGCAGATATCCCGTTCCACGAGTTCAGCCCCCCCATCATCGCCCAGATAGCTCCCGGCAACAGAGAGGGCTTCGGTGGGATATACGACGGGTTCGTTTCAATCCCGAAGCAGGGCCGTTACAGGTTTTTCGTTCTTGGGCAGGGAAACCTTCGCTTCTCAGTAGACGGCAAGCTTTTGGTCAGCAAGTGGATCGGGCATGAGTGGCGGGTGTCGTCTGAACGCGAGGTCTCTTTTCCTGCGCCTGGTCGCTACCCCATCCGCATCGAATTCTTTACGATCAATTCTAACTTCCCGATGATGCTTGAGATGGAATCGGCCGACTACGAGCGACGCAAGGTCACCTTCGACGACTTCTGCTTCGACTAGCTAACCGGGAGCGGCACCGGTTCCGTAGCGCTAAGCAGAACTCCCGGACAAGCAACAGCCTCCTGCCCCAAACGAAGCAGCTCGCTCGACTATGAAAAACTAGTGCCTCAATTAGAAAGTTTCTTCGCCTAACGACGTGGCAGCCCTGAACGAGGCACTATCCACACCTATAGTGTCTTCGGCGCTAAGGGCGTCGAAAACGAACAGCCCTAGCGCTGCCTTAGACGGAATCAACGAGAAGAAACTTTTTGGAAGCAGCGCTAGCAGGTTATCGGATTGCAGCCTGCAATCGTTCGTGTTTTAGTTTTACTGTCCGCCCTGGCCGGTTTTCAAACCAGTGTTTTATGGGCGGGGTTCTTCGTACTTTGCTCCCGAAGGGAAACTCTGCTCATGCCCAACTTCTTCACCAGGCACCGTCGCACAATCGAGAACATCGCCCTCTACCTGCTGTTCTTCTGTGTCTACTGCATCTCACTCAACTCTCTTCCAGCCAAGCTTGAGCTATTCGAGGAGTGGGTAAACTTCTACCTCCCAAACTTCGAGCGAGAGTGGAGCTTCATAATCCACGAAACCCTGAGCATGCGGCCGAACGACAGTAACCAGTCGGTAAATGCGCCGATCTGGTTTCTACTGATCAAAGCGAGCCACGCGGTATTTGGCACAAGCTTCTTCGGGTACCGTTTCCCGTGCGTACTACTCACAGCACTCGCTCCGGTGCTCATGGCGGAGATCGTTCGCAGGTTCTTCCGTCCTGACCTGGCCTTCGTGTCCGGCGTCCTGCTCGGAGCAAGCCAGTACACGATGACGTTCGGCCGAACCGGCGGATACATCGGACCCACGCTCTCGCTTGAGCTAGCGATTGTCCTGTTCGGTTTCTCAGTTGCGTTTGAAGGTCGGCGCCGTTCCTGGATCCCCCTAGCGATCTGCTTGCTCATGGTGCCGTTTTTCTACTCCACCGTGCGCTACCTGTGTGTCGTGGGGCTGATTCCGATCGCGTACCGTTTCATGTTCCGCAGAGAGTTCCGAAAGCCAAACTTGCTGCCAGCTGCCGCCACCGCCGTCCTCCTGTTTGGGCTTGGGTGGGCGCTCACCAAAGGCGGCAAACTCGAAGAGGCCCTCGTGTTCATCTCGGCACGTGGCGAGCAATTCCTGATCACGGACAAGACCGTTGGCGAAGGGTTTGAGGCAGAGTCGATACAGCCCCAGCACCGGCTTAGCGGCGTGATGGGCGAGATGATTCCTCAGCGATTGGGCGAGCTCTCTGAGTTCTACTCGCGGGGAACTCGCTTCTACAACCACCGCTACTTCGTGCGCGAGCGCAAGGGGTTTCTGCATCCGATGCACCACGTGCTCCTTGTCTGCATGGCGCTCGGTGTCTTGAGCTGCCTCTTTAACGCCCGCTTCAAGCAGCGCTATCTGATGCTGCCGCTTTGGTCGATTATGGCTTGGCTACCGTTGCTCGTTACTACCGGCATTACACGCAACCGCATGCTGCTCGGCATTCCCGCCGACCTCTTCATCGCAATTCTTGGCGCATGCGTCCCGCTCGACTTCGTGTCGCGCTACCTTCCAGAGAAGCTCAAGTGGCTTCCGTACATCATTTTGTGGCTCGGAGTGGCAATCATCTCGTATGACTCGATGAGCGCGTACTTCCAGGACTACACCGACTTCCCGAACCTGTAGACAGCCTAGTGCGGGCACACAACGCCCGAGAGTGGAGCGCTTCTGATGATGAAACTTTTGGCTCGCCCGCTGCTGCCATTCGAGCAAGGAGATGGCGCACCGAGGCTGCCGCGGCTCACACAAGCGATTCTTCTCCTGCTTCTCGTCGCAGTGCTTGAGGTGCTAGCTTTCAACGTGGGCGGCGTCGCCGCCGTCGTTGCATGCTATCTCTGGATCACTCTCAGCCTTTTTTGCTTCGTGTACCTCTGCCGCCAGTACCTACTCGCGCTGGCGGATGACGCGAGGCGCGGATCGTTTTGGGGCTTACTGCCTCTCGCAGCCGCAGTGCCGCTCTGCTTTTTCCAGCTAGGTTCCTACGGGATGCTCAATACCGAGTCCCTCTCGGAGCTTCAGTACGCTCTTGAGGAGGCGCAAAAGCCCGACCTCGGGTACACAGGCGTGTTCTGGGTCTCATATCCAGGGCGCTCGCTACTCATCAATCTCCTTCCGAGCTTCATCCTCGGCATGACTCCCGAAGCGTACCGTATCGGCTTCTCCTTCCCTGTCCTGTTTGGGGCACTCTTCTTCTTCGCAGGCAGCCGGCGGTACCACACCACGTACCAATTCTCATCGGCCGTATCCGGCCTGATGGCGACTGCGATGTTTGCCTACCCGACCTTCTGTACCATCAGCCGCTCGTTTGAGATGGCGGTCTCGTCGTTGAGCTTTGGGCTGTGGGCGATCGGCGCCGTGATGCTCTTCGCAGCCCGGCCAAGTAGCATCGGAGGAGTCGTCGCTGCGTGGGCCGTAGCGCTGCTCGCAGCCTCTTTTACTTCAGGCATGGCGCTCGTGGCGCTGCTCGTCTTGCTACTGGCGCTGTGGGCCGCCCGCGCCTGGGCACGCGGGGAGAGATCCCTGTGCGCTCTTCTCGTAGCCGTGCTCGTCAACTGTGTTGTCATCATCCTAACGCTGAAATTTTTTACGACGAATACGATTAAGCCACGCCTCATAACGTTCGCTGAGATGCTGGTCAACTTCCAGCAAGCGCTGGACATGACATTCTCAATATCGAAAACGATCTTTACGCCAAAAGAGTTCGTCATCCCAACAATCATCGCGATTGTGTTCGCCCTAACGCTCCGTGCCGGTCCGCTCCCAGTTCTGCTTGTCGCATGGTGCCTTCCAGTCATCTGGGCGTCGATCAACATGCGCGGAAAGATATCGCCGGAGCTGCCGTTTGCCCTGTACCGCGCTCTCATCATCATCCCGGCACTCGTCCTCATGATGGGGCGCTTGATCTTCTGGCTTACGAGCCGCACCAAGCCGCGCGCAATCGTAGCGCGCGCCGTGTTGATTCTGCTCGCAGTCGGAGTTTGCTACTCGGTTCGTGAGACCTACAAGACGCAGCCGATCTTCACCCCCGGTCGGCCGGCCATGGGTCGTGAGGTAGTGGCAGAGAAAGTCATCAGCCTCGTTCAACAGTCCGGCCTAACTCCCTACACGTCGGGATGGCTGATGGATCGCGCCAACGAACCGCGAGTTGAAAGCTTCCTCCCATGCGCACAGTACTTCCTGCCGAATTGGCAGCGACTCCAGGCGAAGGATCCGATGCCAACCGCAGCCCAGCCCCGGCAGCCAGGTATCATCGTGGCCTCAGTCGGAGACCCCATCGCAACTCAGGAGTTCCCCGGCTACACGAAAGAAGTCCGAACCGAGCCCCTCACACTAAACCTAAACTTCAAAATCGACTTCCTCTTCATCATCCTGCGCCCGACCTAACCCCCGAGCCCTTAATTCCTCTCCCCTCATCCCCACGGGAACGGCAACGGCTCCGGTTCCGGCACCAGCACCGGCCCCGCCTCCGACCCCCACACTACTGCATCAAAACGTTCCCGGTGCCCGTCCCGAACAAAACCCAACTCAAAACGGCGTTTACCCTCATTCCCGAAGAAACCATCGAAAACACCATCCCAAAATCCCCCGAAATACTCACTCTGTCCCCCGAAGCAATAAAACCTCGCCGTCATACCAGCTTTTCTCCCGCTTTTACGCCCAGATAACCGCCAAAGGCGCATCCCGGCTAACACCTCGACTCATCTTACATAAGCGCGGAAAGACTCCGCTTTCGGGCCGAAACGCTGCATGCACTGCATGACTGCTGTAGGCTCAGATTCACGCATAGAGGCGCACACGTTATGAAAGAGAACATCCTGTCAGCATTTCCGAAGACTCGGCTCGACCTGCCAGACGAGTACAAAGCGATCTACGAGAAGCACTACTTCGCGAACCGTAATGGCCAGTACAAAACAACCTCGCTCTCCTCACGGCTTGAGTCGTGGATGCACCGACAGGTCGCAGCTGACCTTAAGCCCGGAGTAGAGGTATCAACTCTTGAGGTCGGAGCAGGCACGCTCAACCAGCTTCCGTACGAGCCGGTGTGCGGACCGTACGACATCGTCGAGCCCTTCCGCGCTCTCTGGGAAACCGCACCGGGGCGCGAGCGGATCCGCAATGCTTTCGACGACATTAGCGAAGCAAAGAACTGTGGCCCGTACGACCGCATAACAAACGTTGCCGTGTTCGAGCACATTATGGATCTCCCGATGGTTGTGGCGCAGTGCGCGCTGCTGCTCAAGCCAAACGGCACGCTGCGTGTTGGAATCCCCAACGAAGGCACTCCACTGTGGAAGCTCGGGACAAAGGTTACAGGGCGCGAGTTTAAGAAGCGCTACGGCCTGCAGTACGAGGTCCTGATGCGCTACGAGCACGTCAACACAGCTGCTGATATCGAAAGCGTTCTCAACGTCTTCTTCCAACAATCGAAGTGCAAAGTATTCGGGCTCTGTAAGGGGCTCGGCTTCTACCGCTTCTACGAGTGCAGCGGTCCGAGGCTCGACATCGCAAAGGATTTCCTCCGGCAGCGAGGGATCAGCTGGTAAGTAGCCCTTCTAACCCATCAGCAGATATGGCAGCCCAGGCATCAGGAAGCACCGCCGCAGCCCACTCGCAAGGTGCGTGGCGCCGCTTGTTCGCATTCCTGGTTACATCCCTGTGCTATCTCTCATCCTGTGTCGCATTCGCGCAACCGGCTGAGGTTCTCGTAAAGCCGGCAGCACCGAATGCGCGGGGACGGGTCGACCTGTTGGACTCATCAGGCTCCACAGTAATCCGACTGAAAGGGTTCGTGCGACCCCAGGCACTAACCGTAAACTCGGATGGCTCCTTCTTCGTGGCAGACCCGGCCACTAACGACATAATGCTCTTTGCCGAAAGCGGTGCAGGGTTGGGCCTAATTCAGTCGTGGAAGCTCCCTGACTCTTTCCCCTACCTGCTCGCAGTGTTTCGGGAGCCCTCGGGCTCACTGCTCGTAGCTGACGGCCTGGCTGGGTTCCTGCGCCTAAACCAAGACTCTACGTCGACGCGATTCCCGCCTCCGGGCGAAAAGAAGACCTTCGCTACCGCTGCGGCGCTTCCAGACGGGAGGTACCTGATTAATCGCCCAGATGGTGTAGACGCCAACAACAGCATCTACGTCTTTAACCCTTCTGATGGTTCATGGAAGACCGTCGCTATCGAGTGGGCCGCGGGCCAGGAGCCATTCATCCCAAACGCCATCAGCGCCTCGGGCAACTCGATGTACATCTGGCGCCTCGGACAGTCAGCCGTAGTGGAAGGAGTCCTCGCGGGTGAGACCTTTAAGCCCTTGCGCGTCTTCCACGCACCCGGGACTCAGCTCGCAGCCCCGAAACCTACCGGCGGTATATTGGCAGTTTCCATGGGCGGATCTGTCACCGAGCTATCTGCCGACGACAGGCCTCTTTCATCCTTCCAGTTCTACGTCCAGCCGACCTCCCTCGGTTTCCTTCCCGGCAAAAACCTCGCTGCTCTCTCCTACGAGCATCCCGCGACAACGTCCTGGCCAGAGATTCAGGACCAGATTCTAGGACAGCAGGAGCGTCCCTTCGATTGGGTGACGTTCGCCAAGTGGGTCGGTGCGGCGAGTGCTGGAGCCCTCCTCTGGGCGATTCTTGTCATCATGTTCGGGGCGTCGAGCCCCGGTACCCCAACAGCAGCACCAGCCACTGCCGTAGCGACTTCGCGAGTTCGAGGGCTAGCACTGCCGGTGGCTCTCATAACAAGTGCTGGTGGCTTGTGGATGGCATGGAGCGGTCAACAGCTCTTGCTCTCCGGGCAACCTCGCTCGGTATGGCTCCCCTGGTACATGGCTGGAGCTGCCCTTGTTGCTCTGGCGGTGGAGGCGTGGCGCAGGCTCTCTCCAAACAAGGATGAGCCAGAGAATTTTACGAAGATGATGCGCGGTCCGATTCCAACCTGCTCGTGGCTCTTCATGCTGCCAACCCTGGGTATTGCAGCTCTGGCTGCATACGTGTACCAGATGGGAATCGACCGCTCCTTCTACGGCGTGAGAGAGTCGGCTTTCTGTGCCGGATTAGTGCTCGTCTTCGCGATCGTCGCGGTCGAAGCTATACAGTGTCGGGGAGAGCTGCTCCGCTTCTTGAAGCGCGAGTGGCTGCTGTTCGGATTTCCGCTCGCAGTTGGCGGGGTGACTTTTTTCTACAAGCTGCTCGAAGTGCCTTACAACTGCCACTTCGATTTCACCCTTAATTCCTTCTTCGCCGCTCAGTTCCTGCGCGGCCGAGTTGAGGGCGGCTGGGACTGGGGGTACGTGCCCGGACCGGCTCTCGGTACCTTGCCTGAAATGGTCGGACTCTTGATCGGAGGATTTACCCCACTCGGTTACCGAATCGGCAACTCCATCTTCAACGTCTCCGGCCTCTTCGCTGCGTACCTTCTCGGAAGAACGTACCGCAATCCGCGGGTAGGATTCTGGGCGGCTCTTGCGCTCGCCGGCAACATCCCCTTCATCCATTTCGGCAGGCTTCAATCGAACGGCTCGTCGGCGACGGTCGCCCTGTGGACTCTGGCGCTCTTCGCGCTCGCGCTCAAGCACAAGCGGATCTCGCTGTGGACCTTGGCAGGCCTCGCTTCTGGCTTCTCTTTTTACCAGTGGCCCGTCGCTCGCGTCGGATTCACCGCCGTTGGTGCCGTGTACGCGCTAATCATTCTGCGGTATCCACTCACGCAGCTGCGCCAGAGTCGTCAGCTCCTGGCTGGGCTCGTCACGTTTCTGCTCATGCTAGCGCCGCTGATCATCATGTGGCAGATGTATCCTCAGCGCTTCATGCCGCGTGCCGGTGCATCAATCAGCGGCGTCACATGGGAAGGAGGCTGGCTTCGAGCAGCTGCGGAGCACCCCACACTACAGCTCCTCTACCGCAGCTTCGCTTGGCTGTTTAACGAGGGGGATCGCAGCTCACAGGGCACCATCGGTCCCGGCTTTAATCCGATTGAGGCAGTACTGTTCGCATGCGGCTGTTTGGTGCTGCTGATAGAGGGACTCTCATTCAACGTGCTACTCGGAGCCTTCCTGCTGATCACCTTCCTGGTGTGCGGAGCCTTCGCTGTTGGCCCGCCCTGGTACACGCGGCTCCTCCCAACCGCGCCAGTCGCATGCATACTGCTCGCACGAACCATAGAGGGGCTGCACAATTTTAGCGCCGGACGGCGCTGGCTCTACCGCTCACTGCTACCGATCTCTGGTGCGGCAATGGTAGCGCTCTCGACAGTCCCGAACTTCCAGAAGTATGTCGCCCACGAGACTCACACCGGCAAGACCCGCTACCTCTCACACCCCATGGTTGCAATCGGCCGCAAGATCCACGCCATCGGGCCGGAGCCAACGTACGTGCTACTGGCACGAGGGGAACGCCTGTGGATTCTCAAGGACATGTCTCAGTTCGGGGTTATGCTGCCGTACGTGCATGGGTTCAAAATCAGGGAGGTGTACGACTTGCAGGACGAGCTGCTCGTTCCGCCAGGAACGAGCAAAGGCTTCCTCGTGCAGCTCAAGCGCAAGGAGATCGATCTACCGATTATCCTCCAGAAGTACCCAGGAACGCCTGTTGAGACGATCACCGACAACATGGGGGAACCCGTCGCTCTGCTCGCCCTCGTGCGGCAGTAGCGAGCACATAGCCCACCTACGGATGAGCGATGGGCTACGGCTGCTGTGCGGGCGGATCGTCGACTTCGAACACGAACAGCTTCTGACCCCAGACCTTCTGGTAGTCAATCATCTGCTCCCGTCCGTTCGGGTATAGCGCCCGCAGCTTCTGCATCCAGGCCTCACGTTCCGGTGTCGGCTGGAACACGAAGATGTAGTGGTCCCACTTCTTGGTGCTGCGGACTTTCTGCCGTTGCGGCTCAAGCTCTGAGAGGGTGTAGTACCAGGAATCGACGAGCGGCGTGGGATTCCGTAGCTGCGCATCGAGCCGCACTGAGCTGTCATCGGCGTTCGCATACGCCACGCTGCCACCTGAATTGCGCATGATATCGTAGACGCTGTAGAACATCTCACAGCGGCGCTCTTCGGCCAGGTAGACCAATACGGTGTTCGGCTTGATAAGCGCCCGAACGGTGTCGCCAGTCTCGGCCTGCGCGGGACGACCCTTAGGCCTGGAGAAGAATGACTGGGTTTGCGCCACAAAGAGACAGAGCGTCACCAGGATCAACGTGGTGCCCTTGAGGAACCCTGCCATCCACTTCGAAGCTCGGCCGACTACCGTCTCCATGAGCCAAGAGAACTCAAGTACGCTCAACACTAAGCACAGGACGATGCTCACGGCTATGCGACGATCCGCGAGGCCCGTCGCCATTCCAGGTATGAGGCCGCCAGCTATCATGCCCATAAAAACAATCGACTCAGGGCGACGGAAAAGGAAAAGCAGCCGAACGAACGCAGCGACCAAGAATACGACACAGAATGATGATATCGAGCGTACCGGGGGAACTGTCGTGTGGTTCGTCCAATGCGTCACTTCCGCCGGAGCGTAGAAGAGCTCGTAGAAAAACAGCAGCGCTTCGTACAGCATCTGCTGCACCCGTTCAATCGCCGGGATCGCCTGGTCCGCCGGGTACGGGTTCTCAAACGGCGGCATAATTCTAAGATCGCCGTACAGGAGTCCCCACACCGCTGTTCGGCCGGCCACAAAAACAGCCAGACCCAGGAATACCACCAGCGGCTTTAGCAGGTGCCCACGCCATTCCTTTCGCTGAAAGAGCAGCACCCACAGGACAGCAGCGACTGGCCCGAACCAGATCAGCTTCGCCGATGGGTACACAAACTTTGAAACAGGAATGAGCAGGGCGAGCAGCAGGAAGCTCCCAAGGCTTCGTGTGCTGAGTGCGTTGAGCGCCGCCCAAGCCATCAGGATGCCGAGCAGCACCGGAACGTGATGCATTACCGGCAGTCGCGACCAATCGAGGTCGAGCGGGCCAAATACGTACAGCGACAGCGCAAGCACAGCAGCAAACGAGCCCCTCAAGTTCCTCACAAAGAAGAAGATCGCAAGGCAGCAGGCGAGGCTAACCCCCACCCCGAGCAATCGCTCATCGAGGTAGAAGAGGTTGAAGTGGTCGACGCGCGTGAAGAGATTGTGAAGAGCAACCCACGACATCCCCGAGGATTGCTGAACAGCCTGACCCACCTCTTGCTTCAGGATCTCATGCCATGAAGCTGCCACCAAGCGATGGGGGCAGGCCTCAGCGTCGTACCCAGAAGGATTGCGATTGAGCAGGTGAAAGCGCGCCGCGATGCCCGCCGCCATGATCGCAACAACCAACACAACCTCAAGCAGCCGAATCGGAGCTGCTTTGCGCCTCGTTTCGAGCCAGCCGTCTGACAGCAGCTCCGGAGATCGTCTAGACATCAGCCAGAACGAGACGAACGCTACAGCCGCCGCCGCAAGACCGCTGTAGAGAACAAGCTGCTGCTTCTTCTCGATGGCGAACATCTCCCCTGCCCCGGTAATCGTGACAGCGAGAAGATACAGCAACGCCCAAACCGTTAGGCTACGCCGGAACAAGAGAGTGAGCAGCACGAGCACAACGCCGACTGCGCTCAGAACGAGCTCGTACAGGTAGTAGTCGCGGTGATGGTTGAGAATAAAGGTCCCGAACTTCACCACTGGGTCAAAGAGTGAAGCAGCCTGCTCAAGGCACCCAACTCCGCCGACCTCGGCACTCAAACATTCGTTGCGCAGAAACGCGAAGGCGGCCGCGACAACGAGCAGAGAGAGCAGCTGAAAGATTCTTAGTCGCGAGATGTTAGGTGAGGACATGCTTGACGTACGGGTACCGACCGGCGACCGAGCAAAACACCCCCTTCACCGGATAACTCCTTGGAATGGTATGCCAAATATCCCCCCACGGTCGACCCCCAAAAACCCCTCTCTTGGTGAAATCCAGTTCACGTGAGCGTGCTCGTTCACGTTCACGTGCGAGGAGGTTAGAGGGATAGAAAGACTGATGGCTCGATGGCTAGCTCAGAGTCGATGCGAGTAATGTTCACAAAGAGGTCAGCGAGAGCAGCGAGAGGGATGAAGCTCGTTTCACCTTACCCTCTCTCTGCACTCGCCGCTCTCTTTGTGTTTAATTATTCCTCGATCGCTTTTATCGGGTTCGTAAACGGACACCTGCACGTTCATGTGAGAAGGCATGATTTAGGGGGTCAAAACAATGGCTTATGTTGTCTCCGTGCTTACTAGCACTCACTCGTTTCCACGGTCAGCGAAAAACCCAACAACAACGGCCCCGACACAAACCCCGCCCGCACCTGCCCCCCAAAGTTCTAGCCTTGAAAACCCCGCGCTTTGGTGTGACCATCCCCCAAGCCGCCCCTCGCCGGAAACCTCAACCACAAAAAAAAGCAACTATGCGCAATCTCAGCCACTCAATAACAAAGTTCGCAGTAGCAGCGCAGATCCTAGCAGCTCTTTTTACCACCACCGGATGCGCCGTCGACCAACGAACCAAACCAGTTTCGAACCTCTTCCTCGAAGACCGCGACGTCTCGGTTAAAGACAAGACCCTCCCGTTCGATCACGCCTGGGTTGAGCCGAACTTCCCGCTCGGCCACTACCACAACGTGTATTTCCGCTCTGTAACGCTCTCGAAGCTTCCACCAGAGAGCTGGAAGGACAGCAAGAGTGTTTACATAACCTCGGAAGCTGACTTCATGAAGGAATCCCAGCTTCTTGCCGACTACTTCCTTGAGCAGCTCAAAAAGAAGGTCGAGAACTACCCGAATGGAACGATGAAAGTGGTGGACAAGCCGATGCCGGATGGCCTCGTAATCGATCTCGCCATCACCGAGAACGAATTCTCTCAGCCAATTGAGAACACCGGAGCACTGCTCGTGCCAGTACCCGGCTCTGCGATGCTATTCTCAGCCATCTCCGACCCACACGTAGCGTTCGCCGCTCGGGTGTACGATGGAAAGACCGGGAAGCTGCTCGCAACCGCCGCAGACCGGAAGTTCCCTCCCACGAGGCTCTTGGACCTCAACAAGGTCACGGTCACAAGCCCGAACCGCGAGATAGTGTCGACGTGGGCCAGCATCATCGCTGAGGCCCTAAACCGCGATGGCTTCGCGAAGGTAGCGAGCCAAGGCACTTTCAGCATACTGCCGTGGTAGTGGCAGCTTCGGGAACTCCTGAGAGAACTCGATGACGGTCACTCTACTCGTAGTGATATTCATCCTCGGCTACCTGGCGATCACGCTTGAGCACGCCATCAAGGTCAACAAATCCGCCAGCGCCCTGGTGACGGGAGTTGTGTGCTGGACAGTGTGCGTGATGTTCGCACCCGACCGCGAGCCGGTCCTGCATGCGCTCGAGCAGCAGTTCTCAGACATCGCCGGAATCCTTTTTTTTCTGCTCGGCGCCATGGTGATAGTAGAGCTGATCGACGCACACGACGGCTTCGACTCGCTCGGGCTGCTCTTCCGCACCCGTCACAAGGTGAAGCTCCTATGGGGAGCGAGCCTCGTCACTTTCTTCCTCTCGGCCCTGCTCGACAACCTCACAACCACCATCGTCATGGTAACGCTCATGAGGAGACTCCTCCCCACGCGCGATGACCGACTGATCTTCGCCGGCATGACGGTCATCGCAGCTAATGCAGGCGGCGCATGGTCGCCACTCGGGGACGTCACCACCACTATGCTTTGGATCGGAAAGCAGATCACCCCTGCTACCACGATCACCACCCTCATCCTTCCGAGCCTGGCCTGCTTGATAGCCCCCCTCGCCATGCTCTCGCTAACCACAAAAGGCGAGCTGCCACCACCAGCCCCGCAAGAGAAGCGCAACATCGCCCCTGGCTGGGAGCGAACCCTCGTGCTCTCGCTTGGCTTCGGAGCGCTGATCGCAGTTCCGATCTTTAAGACAGTGACGCACCTGCCCCCCTTCATGGGGATGCTGCTTGGGCTAGGCGGCATGTGGCTCCTAACAGAGCTCGTGCACGGAGAGAAAGACGATGCGGAGCACGGCGTCCTCTCGGTTAACCATGCGCTCCGCAAGATCGACGCACCGAGCATTCTCTTCTTCCTCGGTATCTTGCTCGCCGTCTCAGCGCTCGAAGCGGCAGGAGTCCTCACCGCAGCATCAACGTGGCTACAGGCACAAATTCAGAGCCTTGCCGTTGTGAGCCTTCTGATTGGGCTGCTTTCAGCCGTTGTGGACAACGTGCCACTCGTCGCAGCGATGCAGGGGATGTTTCCGCTCGAGCAGTTTCCGACGGACCACGTCTTCTGGCAGTTCCTCACCTACTGCTCAGGAACAGGCGGTAGCGCCCTGATTATCGGATCCGCCGCAGGGGTAGCAGCCATGGGGATCGAGAGGATCGATTTCTTCTGGTACCTAAAGCGCGTATCAGCTCTGGCACTCTTCGGCTACGCCGCGGGTGCAGCTGTATTCATCGCGCAGCAGGGGGCTCTGTTCTGATCTGCTGCAACTACTTACGCTTGTCGACTGACACGTACTCCGACTGCGGCTCGCCGATGTAGATCTGCCGCGGCCGGTTGATCTTGTTGCCCGGCTCCTTGCTGTACTCCCGCGAGTGCGCGATCCAGCCCGGAAGACGTCCAAGCGCGAACATCACCGTGAACGCAACGGTGGGAATGCCCATCGCCTTGTAGATAATGCCGCTGTAGAAGTCGACGTTCGGGTAAAGCTTGCGCTCGATGAAGTACGAGTCCTTTAACGCAGCCTCTTCAAGCTCCTTCGCAATGTCGAGCAACGGATCTGATATCTTCATCCGGGCAAGAAGCTTGTCACACGCCGCTTTGATGATCTTAGCGCGCGGGTCGAAGTTCTTGTAAACGCGGTGCCCGAAGCCCATCAGCTTGAAGCTGCTGTTCTTGTCCTTCGCCATGTCGACGTACTTCTTCACCCCGCCCCCTTCGTTGCGCATCTGGGTGAGCATGTCGATGACCTCCTCGTTGGCGCCGCCGTGCCGCGGGCCCCACAGGGCGCAGATGCCGGCAGTGATCGCAGCGAAGATACTCGCCTTGCTGCTGCTCACCATCCGCACCGTCGACGTAGAGCAGTTCTGCTCGTGGTCGGCATGCAGGATAAGCAGCAAGTTGAGCGTCTCCGTCATCACTGGGTCCACCTCGTAGTGCTCAGCCGGAGTCGAGAACATCATATGCAGGAAATTCTCGCAGTAGCTCATGTGGTTCTGCGGGTACATGAGCGGCTGCCCGATCGACTTCTTGTATGCATACGCAGCGATAGTCGGCAGCTTTGCGAGCAACCGTACCGCATTTAACGAGAACTGATCATCCTCTGAACGCTGCTCGTCGTGCTGGTAGAAGGTCGAGAGCGATGAGACTACGGAAGCGAGGATCGCCATCGGGTGAGCATCACGCGGGAATCCGTCGTAGAAGCGCTTAATGTCCTCGTGGATCATCGTGTGGCGACGGACTCGGTTCGTGAAGTAATCGAGCTCTGCCTGAGTCGGCAGCTTCCCTTCGATCAGAAGGTAGGCGACCTCAAGGAAGGTAGAGCGCTCGGCGAGCACCTCGATCGGAATTCCGCGGTAGCGCAGGATTCCCTTCTCGCCATCGATGAACGTAATCGCGCTCGTGCAAGCGCCAGTGTTCATGTAGCCGTTGTCGAGCGTGATGTAGCCCGTCTTCGCGCGCAGGTTCGAGATGTCGACTCCCTTCTCGTTCTCTGTGCCAACAACAACGGGCAGCTCAATCGTCTGCCCCGCGAGTTTCAGTTCAGCTATCTCGGACATGGTATCTCTCCTCGTGCTTCGCTACGCACACTCAGTACTACTTAGACTCTGCCAACTCGGCAAAAGGTCCAAGTATCAAGAAATACGGCGAAACTCTGCGCCCGCATATAGCATGCAACGGGCTGCAACACAGCACTCGCGGCGGCTTGCTGCCGAGACAGCCTAAAACAGTTCCACTCCCCTCGTTGCCCCGTCGGAGCATGATAGCTACGATGTAGAGGCCGCTGATGCCGGGGAAAAGCCGCGGCAGAGCAGAGAAACTCTCGCATGACACCGAAGAAGCACCAAGAAAACAAACCGCCGTTTGAATTTCATCGACCTACAGAGAAGCGCCAGATCCGAAGAGTGCATCCGCTGGGCCTAAGAGTGCTGGTTCGCATCCAGAAGGACCTTAATGTTACTGATAGCGGGCTCTACCTACCGGAGGGAGCCAAAGAGGCGATGCAGGAGAGCATCGTAGCGGAGGTAATAGAGGTCGCTAGCGCCGTGGACTCAGACACCTCCGAGGAAACCAACGTAAGCGGCATTCCAAACGGCAGCACCGTCCTAATCCCAAAAAACGCCGGAGTGCGCGTCCCCTGGGATGAAGAGCTCAGGATCGTCGAGACGCGCGAGATCCTGGCTCTCGTAAACGAGATCTCCCTGACGTAGCTCGCCCAATCGCCGTTCTAACGGCCTTTTTACCCGGCAGAACAACTCCGTTGTCGCTCAAGGAAACGCTCCAATCAGCCGAGTAACTCCTCAGGTAGTTCCGTGCTTCGGAGCCACACAAAAGCTCGCTATACTGGGAAGAAAGCCACACACGTTATGCAAAACCCTCTGCTCCGGTTCACCCTCGCCGCATTCGCCTCGCTCTCGCTCAGCTCGTGTGCGTACTTCAGGATCGATCCCGACCACTTCTTGATTCGCAGCGACGTCATAACGTCAGTCGAGCAAGAGAAGGAGATCGTGTCAAAAGCCAAAGTCGGCTGGACCGACGACGGCAAGGTTCGCGTCATCTACGTCTCGGGCACTCCGTACGAGCGTGGGTACCAGCAAGGAGTTCTGTTACGAGAAGAGGTTCGTGACAACCTGCTCTACCTCTACGACAAGCTACTCTCCAAGTACCACTTCGAAGAGCTGCTCTTTGAAGCTTACGAGCGTCAGCGCCCGTATATACCGCAGGAGTACATTGAAGAGATGCACGGCCTCGCGCACGGCTCACGACTGCCGCTCAAAGTGGTGCACGGCATCCACGCACTGCCGGAGATCTCAGAGTGGGGCGGAAAGAAGAAGCTCAAGGAAGTGATCAAGAACATGATGAACGGCGCATACGGAACCTCGTGCAGCAACTTCGCTGCATCTGGGCCAGCCACCGCCGATGGCTCAATGTACACCGTGCGAATTCTCGACTGGGGCCTGCACAAGATCTCTAAGCTGCACGAGTACCCGCTGCTCACCGTCAACGTTCCCAACAAAGGAGTTCCCTCGGTCAACGTCGGCTGGGTAGGATTCCTCGGAGCTGTCTCCGGCATGAACGCCGAGCAGATCACGCTAGGCGAGATGGGCTACGGGGACCCGGACGGAGAGACGATGCACGGCGAGCCGATGCCGTTCCTGCTGCGCGATGTGCTGACGTACTCCAAAAACCTGAAAGACGTGCGGAAGATTATCAGCGCTGCACCCCCCACAAACTCATTCGTATTCCTGATGAGCGACGGAAAGAACCAGAGCGCCGAGCTGTACATTCGTGACCCGTTCCGCTTCGAGGTGCACAAGGTCGGAGAGACCCTCAAGGATGACTCGCGCAACTTCCCTGGCATTCCAAACTTTGTGTACGGCGGCCACTACGATGACAAGATGCACCAGTCTCTCACCGAGCACCGTGGCAAGCTGACCCCACAGAACATTATGGACGAAGTCATCCCGTACATCGCGATGCCATCGAACTTCCAGAACGTCCTCTACGACCCCTCGCACCTCCGCATCTGGTTCAACAACGCCAAGAGCCGCGACGAGTGGGCTGCCTCGCAGCCGTACACGTACTTCGATTTCGGCAAAGGCTTGGCGGATTTTCAGCAAACGAAATAAAGGGTACGACACAAAGAGAGCGGCGAGGGGGATTTCTCTTTATTTCCCCTCTCTGCTCTCGCTGCTCTCTTTGTGAACTTCCCCCTTCCGCTACCGCACCGAAGCCGCCCCCGCGCCGCCCCCCTGCATTGCCAACCCCTCGGCATCCTCAGCCTTGGCCCCCGCCGCAATCTGAAGCGCCTCAACCCAGTACTGCTCACTCTCTTCGCTCTCGTCTTCTGGAGCCTCATCTTCATCCGAGTCGAATGCCCACTCGAAGAATGAGCCGATCTCGGCGAAGCCTTCGGCAACCAGATTCACCGGGGCCTGAAGTATCCGGTACGGGATGATCGTCCAGTGCGTCTCGTCATTGAAGTGGTGGTCGTAGAAATTGAGCGCCTCCTCTTCGACGTACGGAAATGGAAAGAGCCCAGGCCCGTCTTTGCTCGGCGGCACGACTGACACCGTCTGCGAGTAGAGCACTCCAACGTAGTGGTCAGCGAGCAGGAATACCGTCTCTGGCCGACCAATCTGCTCACGCAGCCTGAGCCCATAGCGGAACGGCACGGTGCGGTCGAAGATCCCCAAGATCAGTAGCGTGTCGCGCCCATCGAGGTACCGCGCAGTGTTTTTAGGATCGGTGCGGAGCTGTCGGCGCAGTGCCTCGAAGAACTGCTCCTGCGCGAAGCCCTTCTGCTCTGATACCATCTGGATGTAGTTGGTTATGCGCGGCTGGTTCGAGTCGCGGAAGAGGTCTACCAAGTCCGTTCCCCCCATCACAAGCACGTTGTACTTGAGCCGGTCGTCAATTCCTGCGGTCAATGCCACGTTAATCGCGCCTCGGCTGATGCCAAAGGTGCCGAAGCGAGCCTTGCCGTACTCGTTCTGGAAGAAGTCGAGCGCGAGACGATCGCGAATCACGTTGAGCCTAAAGATCTCCTCAAGCTGATCAAACTTCGCAGGGTCCTTGAACTCGTTGCTGCGGTTTACGATCGCTGCGTCGAATCCGGCCTCGGCGAAGTACTTCGCCATGTGCCGCTCGATAAAGTTCTTTCCGCCCAGCACCGGGAATACGAGCACGAGAGCGTCGCTCTGCTTCGGGGTTTGGAAGTAGTCGATCACGATTGGGCCCGCGTACGACTCGACCGTGATGTGCTTGATGGTGAACTTCGGCGTCGCTTTCTCGATCTCTTCGCGGTAGCCGGTGTAGCTCTGCTCAGGCGCGTAGTAGCGCTCCATCGCGGCTGGCCGGAGCGGAGGACCGTCGTAGAGGTGATCACGCGAGACGCGAAAGCAGCCGGAGCTGTGCAGTAGCGCGAAGAGCAAACAGAGCCGCGCCGCAGAGCGCGTTATCGAGACCAAAAGGAGCATGAAGAGCCCGGGGGAGATTTGAACCAGATACCTCAGCGGCACTGGCACTTACGGAGTAGGATGAGAAAAAAGCGCCGCAGGTCCTGAATAGAGCGGGGAGAACACCGTCTGTCTCCCTAGGCGTGGAGCACTACCGGTCGGTTGCCACTAAACCTCCCCTGACTGACCGGTAGCTGCTCCTCTCTTTTTTCCTTGCAATCGGCGTATGTTACGTCCCCACGGGGCCCTCATTTTAAATGCCCCTAGACGACTCGTCAGACCTACCCGCAGGTGCTAATCTCCCCCTCTCGAAGTACTTCCAGGATAGTAAAGTGCAAATCTCTCAGTTCACTCCGCGCCAGTTTGCCAAGGGCTCCGCAGCAATTATTGCAACCATCGTTTTACTTCGGCTCCTCACACTCCCTTTCCCTGACCTAGTTGACTCGACCGAGGGTCGCTACGGTTCAGTCGCCAAGATAATGCTCGACCGTAACGACTGGATTACTCCGTGGATCAACATGCGGGGAGTCGAGGTGCCGTACAACGGCAAGCCGCCGCTGCACTTCTGGCTCATGCAGATCTCCTACCTCCTCTTTGGATACACATCGTTCGCCGCCCGCCTTCCCGGTGTACTTAGCGCAATCGGAATCGGTGTGCTGCTCGGTTTTGCAGGCAGAGCCCGGCTCGGTGCAACGGCCGGTTACACAGCAGCAATTATCTTTGCGTCCTCAACGATCGCCTTCTTCCTCTCTGGAGCAGCACTGCTCGACATGACGTTGACGCTCGGTACAACTATGTCGATCGTGGGATTTCTCCTGGCTGAGAAGAGAATTGGCCCAGGTTCGCTCCAGCTCTCTAACGTTTGGGGCTACGTCGCCTTCGTGGGTGCTGGCATCGGCATGCTGGTCAAAGGGCCCCTAGCTGTCGTGCTGCCCGGGATAATCGTCGTGCCCTGGATGGTGATTCTACGCTACACCACCGGGAAGTGGCCGAGGCAATTTGCGGCGCTGCCGTGGGTGACTGGTCCGTTGCTCTTCCTCGCCATAGCGTTGCCTTGGTACATCCTTGCGGAGCTGAAAACTCCGGGCTTCCTGGAGTACTTCTTCATCTCCGAGAATTTCGGCCGATTCTTCAAGAAAGAGTACGGCGACGTGTACGGGTCGGGTCACCGCCAACCCTTCGGCGCAGCCTGGCTAATGATGATTCCAGCGCTCGTGCCTTGGTCTGTCATGCTCATGTTCTGGCTAGCGGCCCGCTACAGGCAGATCTTCAGCAAAGCCTCTCTGCAGAAAATCGTCGTTGATCCAGACCTGTTGTTCGGGGTTCTCTGGGCAACGTGCTGCCCGTTTCTGCTGCTTGGAGCCCGTCAGTACACAGGCACCTACATCATGCCTTCTATTCCAGGATTCGCTTTCTTGAGCGCGGTGCTGTGGGCCCGTTTCCTTGAGCCCGACGAGAGCGCACTGCGCTTCTCGTACAAGCTCTCGCGTGGCCTGACGGTCCTCTTGGCTGCAGTAACGGTGACCGGAGCGGTGCTCGGCGTCACGATGTACGGGACCCCCGGCGCTCTTGCTGCCTGCGTGATTGCGATTGCTTTCCTGTACCTTGGATCGCTCTACGTGAATCGTGCGCAGACCTCTCCGATAAAGGAGATCGGACGGCTCGCAGTCTGCACGGTCATGACGTATGCCCTCGCCTCTGTAGCCTGGAACAATCACCTCTCGAACAACCGTTCCTCACGCCGCGTTCTTGAATTAGTTGCATTGCTTTCGAAACCAGACGCCCAAATCCGGGTTGGATTCCCGGTATATTTCCCCTTCTCGTCCACCTTCTATGGGCCGCTGCACCAGAGCCCTTCCCTTACGATCGTCAATTTAGAGGACCCACAGATTCCAAATGCAGACGTGGATGTGCTCGTCGTGCGCAATCGCAACGAGAAGGAGCTGCTCGGAATCGACCCGACGTTGAGCGATAAGAAGCTGGCAGAGATTGGCCAGTGGAACGTGTATCGCGGGACGGGGAAGGGGCTGAAGTAAAGCCGGCTCTGGCTAGCGTTAAGGCATGTGCTATTCGGGAGCGGGACCGGAACCGGCGCCGTTCCCGTTGCCCGTTGGTTATCGGATTTAAAGACAGCCTGTGCAGTAGTGAGCTCACGTCAGGCTACGGAACGCGGCCGAATTGTTTTTACAAAGAGAGCGGCAAGTGTAGCGAGATGATCTCCCTCTGGCCCCCTCTCTGCCCTCGCCGCTCTCTTTGTGCACACTTACTCTCTGGCCCGTTTGCTGCTCTGAATTTCTTCCTGGGCTCACGTCCCAGTCGAGAGCACACAGCCCTTGTTCAGCGTTACGCTCGCTGTGCCCTTCGGTCTTAACACGAAGCGGTTGAGTTACTTCCCAGCGTCGCTCGTTTTCAGCTGGCCCTGCGGCTGCTCGGAGCCTTCCTTAGACTCTTCGCTTGAAGCCTTCTCAGGCTCCTGAGCACCCAGCGGGAAGCGGGTGGAGTAACGTGGGTCGTCGAAGATTACCTGAACGCCGCGCCTGTTTCGCATATTAACGAAGATCGGCGCCTTGAGGTTGGCCGTGGTAAGACGCGGATCGGGGCGCACGGTGACCACGATGAGGATTGCGTACTCGTCGTCTTCCTTGAAGTCGCAGTCCTTGTCATTGAGCGGCGGCTTGAACTCAAACTGCTGCCCAATCTCAAAGCCGTCGATCACCACGAAGGCGAGGTTAGGATCATCAACTGCATGCAGCCAGGAGACGGGATACTTGTGCTCGAGCATCACGTAGCGCGTAGCGTGAGGGAATCCAATAATGCCGGCAGGGATATCGATCAGCGTCGACACGGAGACCTGCATCTCGCCGAATCGGGAGCTCTGGAAGGTTACCAGCTCTTCGTTTTTCTGAGACTCCTCGCTCATTACTCCTTGCCTCCCTCACTCTGAGGAGAGCCGCGCATGCCGGACTGGGGAACACCCGTTCCGGGGGACGCTTTCTTGCCTCTAAGACTGCTCGTCGCCATCTTCGCTGCGCGCGGGCCTTTCGTTTCTGCTCCCGCTTCGCGCGAACCGGCGCTCCATCCACCACTCAACTGATCAAGGGCGCTTCCGCTCACGTCACCTTCAGCAGCCTTCCTGTTCTCTTCAAGGATCTGCATGTAGATCTCTTCGCGGTAAATCCTCTTCTCTGGTGGGGCCTTAATCCCCACTCGAACCTGATTTCCCTTGATCTCGACAACGGTGACAACCACTTCGTCACCGATGTAGAGACTCTCGCCTGGCTTCCGTGTCAGAATTAACATGATCTGTTCGCCTTCCTTGGCTTACCTGCGTTCGTCTAAATCCTTAAGATGATACTTCTTGCCAGTTAGCACTAACTGATTGAAAGCGCGCTCGCAACCCGAAAAAACCAAGGATCTTAATCAACTAGGCGACCCCGAGAGCCTGTTCTTATGTCTGCGTACGAAGAATTGGGGCAAAAAACACCCCCACCCTCCTATTCAGACAGAAGCTTCCTGAGCAGGGCCTCAGTAGCTGCAACGTCCTTCTTGTGAACGGTCTCTGTGACGGTGTGTACGTAACGAGTCGGCACTGAGAGCGTAATCGTCTTCACTCCGCCGCGTGAACGCTGCATGGCGCCGGCATCAGTTCCGCCTCGCGGCAGGATCTCAAGCTGGTAGGTTATCTTGCCGCGCTTTGCGAGTGCCACACAGCGATCGACCAACGCTCGGTCCGAGATGACACTCCCGTCGAGCACCTTGATGCCGACTCCCTTGCCGAGGCTGGTAACCCGAAGCTCCCCTGGAACTCCCGGAATATCTGAGGCGATGGTCGTGTCGAGACAGATGCCAACGTGCGGCTCTACGCCGTAGGTGCTGGTGAATGCGCCGCGCAGGCCGACCTCTTCCTGGACAGTGAACACGCCGTACACGTCGTTTTTGGGCCTCTTTTTAAGCGCCTGCATGGCTCGAATGCCGATGTAGACCTGCACACGGTTATCGAGACACTTGCCGCTCGCGAGCTCGCCGAATTCCACGAATGGCGCATCGAGCGTCACCATGTCGCCGACCTCCACCCGCTTCTTTACCTCCTTCGCAGGCAGTCCGAGATCCACCACGAAATCAGATACCTCTTTGTAGGCGCGGCGTTCTTCCGGCGTAGAGATGTGCAACGCTTTCCCCGTGGCGTTCAGCACACCTCGCAGGGCACCCCCTTTGGTGTGGACGATTACGCGGCGGGCGAAGAGGTTCCGAGTGTCGAATCCTCCGACCTCTTGCAGCCTGACAAAGCCTGCGTCGTCGATGTAGCTCGCGTAGAAGCCGATCTCGTCCATGTGCGCCGCAAACATAACCCGCTGTCGCTCTTTGGCAGTACCGCGGCGGAAGGCGATCAGGTTCCCCATGGCATCGACTGTCATAGAGTCGACGTGCCCTTTAAGCTCGCGCATTACGATCTTCCGGATGTTCTCCTCTCGCCCTGGGACTCCGGCAGCCTCTGACAGCTCACGCAACAGTTTCATGGTCATTCCGTTTCCGATTGATTTGTGGCCTAAACATGCTTACTAACAGAAGATGCTTCAAGACTAGCCTTGGGATTCCCCAAGCGGTATTGAATACTTGCGGCTGGGTGGCATCTCATGCCGGTATAACTACGTTTAGGCGACATCGATGAAACGCATATTCCTCTTCCTTATCACCAACCTCCTGATCGTCATCACGATCAACGTGCTCTTAAGCATCCTCGGCGTGAACCACTACATGGCTCGGTCCGGATACGGCTACAACCTCCAAGACCTGGCAGTCTTCTGCTTCATCTGGGGCATGGTCGGAGCCTTTATCTCGCTTCTGCTCTCGAAGGTAAGCGCGAAGTGGATGATGGGGGTGCACGTCATCGACCGCCGCTCGGCCGAGTTCGGCTGGCTGGTTTCGATGGTTGAGCAGCTCTCGCGCAAAGCTGGGCTGCCCAAGGTTCCGGAAGTCGGCATCTGGGATAGCCCGGAGGTGAATGCTTTCGCTACGGGTCCTTCGAAGCGCAATTCGCTCGTTGCCTTCTCCACCGGTCTCTTGCGCTCGATGGAGCAGAACGAGATTGAGGGCGTTGCTGCTCACGAGATCGCGCATATCGCGAACGGAGACATGGTAACGATGACGCTCCTGCAGGGAGTGGTGAATTCGTTCGTCATGTTCTTCGCCCGCGTGATCGCTTGGGCGCTCGCGCAAAACGCGCGCGAGGAGAGCCGCCCGGGTATCCAGTTCGCTGTTACCATGCTGCTTGAAATCATTCTCGGCATCCTCGGCATGCTGGTCGTGGCAGCGTTCTCACGGCACCGCGAATTCCGCGCAGACGCAGGTGGCGCAAAGTACGCCGGCAAGCAGGACATGATAGCGGCGCTGCAGCGGCTTTCGATGAACACCCGCAGGTACGATCAGGAGCCAGCTCTAGCGACGCTCAAGATCGCCGGCGGAGTCGGCCGCTTCTTCGCTTCGCACCCGCCACTTGAGGAGCGCATCGCTACTCTACAGCGTTCTTCGTAGCCGTTGGTTCGATCAAAGCGTAGGACAGATACGTGCACGTCACGTTCCGGTGAATACATCGCTGAGCCTGAAATACAGCTCAGAATAAAGAAGGCGCGGCAGTCAGGACTCTGACTGCCGCGCCTTTGTGTTTTGCGAGAAGAGATCGACTACGCCTTCTGCTTCTTGCTCAACACCTCGTTCCAGGCAACGAGCTTCGCCTTGACAGCTGGCTCATTGAAGAGTGCCGTGGTGTCGCCCTTAATCGTGACCGACTCGATCTTGTCACCCTGCTTGATTGCGTCAACAACGTCCTGGCCCTTCGTCACACGACCAAACACCGAGTGCTTGCCATCGAGCCACGGAGTTGCGACGTGCGTGATGAAGAACTGGCTGCCGTTCGTTCCCGGGCCAGCGTTAGCCATCGAGAGCACACCCGGACCCGTGTGGCGCAGCGATGGATCAAACTCATCCTCAAACTTGTAGCCTGGTCCTCCAGCGCCAGTGCCCGTGGGGTCGCCGCCCTGAATCATAAAGTCAGGGATAACTCGGTGGAATGTAACGCCGTTATAAAAACCCTTCTGGGCGAGGTTGACGAAGTTGGCAACCGTAATCGGGGTCTTATCCGGAGTAAGAGCGACCTCAATCGTGCCCTTACTGGTTTTGATCTCAGCAGTCAGGTCAGCCGCTGCTGCAACCGACGCGAGGCCAAGGAACACGCCCGCAACGGCAAAAATAGATAAAAGCATATTTCTCTCCATAAGCTACCTCGTGGTGTTCAGGGTGCTCCCCCCTCAAAGAGGTTCGCACTTCCCGGGTTCGGTTGCTCTGAATACCTGAACAGTTGCCAATTAGCCAGAAGCTTGTTGAGCCGCCTTGATCACGCTTCCTCCGGCAGATTTGCCCCGTTCAATAGTATTTGTGGGTGCCTGTCTTTTCTGTTATTCCCAGCGATGCGAGTGGAGAAGTGTACCCGCACGACGCTGGCCCGAACCGTTTTTGGGAGGCTTGATTGTGTTGGCTGGTCGCGCCACCCGGACAACTGTACTTACGTGAGACAATCAAATGAAGATGAGAATCCTTTCTTCCCTCCCGCTGCTTGCGTTCGCGGCCAGCGCCATCGTGTTTCCTGCCATTTCTAACGCTGAGATATCCGACAAGGACTTCGCCGCAGCGATCGATAAGTACCTAGCGAGCGACTCAGGTGCTGAAAAAGTCAGCAATACCGTCGAGCGTTACTTCCAGAAGAAGCAGGTTGAGAGCGCACGCCAGCAGCAGGAAGAGAAGGCTAAGGCCTTCGAGGAGCAATTCAAGAATCCGATCAAGATCGATCCAGGAAACTCCCCGGTGAAGGGCCCCAAGGACGCCAAGGTAACCATCATCGAATTCTCGGACTTCCAGTGCCCGTTCTGTAAGCGTGGCTACCAGACGATGGAAGAGGTTCTCAAGGCCTACCCGAAGGATGTAAAGGTCGTTTTCAAGCACTACCCGCTGCCGTTCCACCAGCAAGCAGTTCCGGCTGCAAAGGCCTCGTGGGCCGCGCAGCAGCAGGGGAAGTTCTGGGAGTTCCACAACGAGCTCTTCGAGAACCAGAACCAGCTCGGCGACTCGTTCTACACAGCTACTGCAACGAAGCTCGGTCTCGACCTCAAGAAATTTGAGGCTGACCGCAACTCGGATGCGGCAGACAAAGCAGTCCAAGCTGACTACGACCTGGGGCAGCAGCATGGCATTGAGGGCACCCCTGGCTTCTTCGTTGGAGGAGTTCAGGTCGAAGGAGCTCAGCCGATCGATAACTTTAAGAAGATCGTCGACCGACTGCTGAACAAGGCATCGGCCAAGTAAGGCGACACGCTATTCGGCGTTTTAAAGGGGGCGGGATTCCGCCCCCTTTTTTTTTCAAGAAGGATGGGTCAAGTGCCCGGGCACCTGCTTGGGCAGGTAGCTCCAGTGATTCTTGCTCGCGGTGGAGTGTACGTAGCAAGCGACCGCCAAAACACAGTAGCAACAGCTGGTTACCCGCTGAGAAGGCCCCGTTTATTTGCCGCCGTGTCTTAATGTGGTACCGTCCCGCATTCGATAAGGGTAACGGTCATCGCTAGGCGTACACCACAGCTGAGCGGACGAATTCAGAGAAGTTCCAGCCATGTCATCATCAGCCGATTCATCCAGGAAGTGCTTCGGAATCGTAGTGAGCGGAGGCCCTGCTCCCGGGATCAATTCGGTCATAAGCGCCGCCTCGCTTGAGGCCTTCAATCGTGGCTACCACGTGAAGGGGCTCGTGAACGGTTTCCGCGATCTGACTACCGGCGAGCCGGGCGCAGTGGTGGACCTCACCTCTGACATGGTCGGTAATATCTACAACAAGGGTGGATCGATCCTTGGGACGTCTCGCTTCAATCCCCTCAAAGACAAGGAACACCTCGACA
>CAZZJR010000009.1:39402-54450 GCA_964654585.1 uncultured Bdellovibrionales bacterium | reverse complement strand
GCCTCTGCCAACTCGCCTTGGGCAGCCGCGAGGTTAGCAATAAATGGAGCCGGGTCGATCTCGTAAAGGAGCTGCCCCTCTTTTACCTCGGTGCCCTCCTCGAAGTGCATTCCGATCAGGGTGCCGTCGACACGCGCGCGCACGGCAGCGTCGATCGATCCGACCGTTCTTCCAACGAACTCTCTGCTTAAAGGAAGGTCTCGCTTCTGGACGCGAGCAACCTGGAGCTCCAGCGGCGGCGGCGCTGGGGGAGCCGACGAGTCGCCGCAAGCGGCAAGCGTACCGAGAGCAATCACGACAGGTATCCAACGCTGAAGCATCTCCTTGTCCCCCCTCAATCAGGTCTCGCCTGGCGCGGTCTCTGTGAGAGCCACGTGCCTTGAAACACCGAAGTCTGTACCACAGCCGGGAGGAAAAAAGATACGCTACCCCGCCGAATTTGCTTGTGGACTCAGGATGATAAACACCGGCTGGAACTCACGTTGCCTTGCCTCGCGTGAGGTTCGTCCGGGCGCAACCGCCGCCGGGGCTGAGACCAATGCCGGCACATAAACCGACCTAGGGCTCGCTCGACCGAGGAGTTCGCAATCAAACGAGGCAGGTCTTATTCCACGGCACACTGACAGACCAACGCCTCAGGAGCAGTCGTCGGCTGTTCCCGGGGGCTCTGAGTCCCGCGTCGCTGCAGTTCCCGGGGTTCAATGTGATCGTCTAGCCCCGAAAAACACTTTTTTGATCCGAGTCCGAGCACGTCGTGGCCAGCTAGCCGATGGTTTAAAACCAATAGTATCAAATTGATACACCGCTATTGTGCACCTACTCCCGGCGTCACACCCCAACCGGACCGGAGTACCAAGGGGCGGGGTATAAGGCTGTTCAATTCGGACTGGATTTCACAGAGTTTTTCGGAGAGATTCGGGGCGAAACATTCAGACCCCTTACCCGCCCGGCATTATAACAGCGGTTTGTTGGTATTTGATTAACTTACTTGTCGGGGGTAGTCTCCGTCGGAGTAGAGCCTATGACTACACCATCAGCCGCTAGTGCCCACCGAGTGACTCGCAGTAGCTCGCCTACGAGGATACTGCCACCCACCAACCCGACGGTCCTCGACCCGTACGGTGTGTCTGAAGACTCTTCTAACTCTCAGTCGGCAACGATTCTCGCATTACCGAACCAGCGGCTCTCGTCCTCCGACGCACGGTTCGCAAGCAAGATCAATCACCGCGTTCAGGCAGACCTGCGCGAGCAACGAGATATTCTCAAAGCGGTGCAGGGCCTTTACGGACAACGCCACCCGACGAAGATAGCCCCACCAGATCAATCGCTCTTTGGGCGCGCCGTATCGTGGCTCGCAGCGAAGTTCGGCGTGGCTGGCGCTCAGGTGCGTCAAGACCTTGATATCAGCAGCAAGCTAAAGGAAGCCCGCAACAAGGCGACCGAGAAACAGAATGTCTTTACCGAGAGCAAGGAAGGCACTAAGGAGATACAGACATCGATCCTCGAGGAGGCGAAGAAGGTCTCAAGGAAGCTCGAAGGGAAGACCTTCGTCGTAGACGAACGCACACCGACAATACTAAAGCAGGTCTCTGTTCCAGAGGATAAAGAGCACCTTGCCTTTAAAAAACTTAAGAGCCAGGTGCTGCAGGTCGCAAAAAACTCGAACGGTCGTATTAAGCTTCACAGCCCTTCGGAAGAGCGCCTCGTCCTTTACAGGCAGCGTGAAGATAAGACCTGGGAGTCTCTTGAGCTTAGTTGGCGTGGCCTCACGAAAGTTAATATCGTTCACAACGGCAAACTCACCGGGAACCTCTTCAACTGCGATGCGGTAAAGTTAGCAAAGAGGTTCGCAAACTTTGAGGGGGTCGGCCTTAAGCGCCGGGATGCATCGCAGGATAGGGTCAGAAAGGTAATCTCGCTCAAGGATGAACAGAGCTAGTCGCTCTCTTCTCTCCCCTCTTGTAACTCTGTGCTCTCCGCTGACATTCGGCTGGAGCCGCCGCGCAGTGCTCTCGATGGACAACCCCAATCTAGCCTAACGGGGGCCGTTGCTCCGCAACAAATGCTGCGCACCATCGAACAATGAAGAGAAACGAACTTTTTGCAAGGTCTCTTCATGTCAACAACAGCAACTCTCTCTCCACGAATACGCCGCCCGGCGACTGCTCGTCCAGCACAGCAACTCAATAGCGCCGAACTTTCAGATTTGCGCCAACCAGGTGAGCCCGACCCGTCAGAGCGCCCGGCACCAGCAGGGAACTGCCCGCCTGCCTCGAAGCAGCCCCCGGGGTTCAGCCCGGAGGAGCTGGCGAGGCTGAAGCAATTCGACCAACGGCTGGAAACCGCTTACAGCGCTCAGGAAGGGACGCGCGCGCGACTCTCGATGCTGTACGCCCAGCTATCGACCTTTGCCCCCTTTCCTTTGCGGGAAATAGCCACAAAGACCCTGCGCCTGATCGGACGCGCGTTAGGATTCAGCACGGCAGCAGAACAGGCGGAGCACGAAGCTGTGCAGGAGGCGATCTCAGGTCGCGTACGGGCAGTCAAAGAGATCCACACCCGCTTCATCCGGGACGAGGAACGTACCGTCCGCCGACAATTTCGAGGCCGCACGTTTGTGGCTGATCGGAACACGCCTAAGGTGCTGACGCAGGTCGCCATACCGGAGGGGAAGGCCTTCGTCTCCTTCACGAAGCTGCGCTCACTCATCAACCAAGAGATGGGGGATCTCGGGCCACGCATCAGGATGCTATGCCCAAGCAATGAGCGGATTATCTTGTACCGGCAGCGCCCCAACAAAAGCTGGGATTCGCTTGAGCTGGCGTGGCGTCGCCCAGGGAAGGTCGACGTAGTTCGAAATGGGGTCGAGCTAGGAAACCTATTCAACGACGATGCGTTGCTGGCGGCGAGGGCATTCGCCCAAGGAAAGCGGTTTTCGCTCAAGGAGCGGGTTCAGGCGCCAGATACGGTGTGGAAGGTGGCGTGAAGAGGACTTGTGCTGAAGGTGTCAGCACGGGCTAGGCAGAAGCGCCAAGCAGAGGAGAGGTCCTCTTCTGCCGCGCTGACAACCTTACTTACGGCGCAGGAATAATTGATTCCCCGACCGTCGGCTTTGATTCCATCCTGAGCTTCAGAAACTCAATGAATGGAGCTGAGTCGAGCAACTCGGCCCCAATTTCACGGTACAGGTCACCGTGTCTTGGCTTTTGCTCGATACCCTTCAGCGAATTTGCGGCACCCTCCAGGATGAAGCGCTGCTTAGCGCACCCTTCCAGCAGTGCATCCCGCGTCTTTAGGTGCTCCACGGTAGAGAACTCACTCTCCGCCGCCTTGAGCAGCACCAAAAGCCCACGCACTCGCGTGCGCTGCACCTCGGAGTACAGCTTCATGTCCAAGATGCTGTCCAACTCGATCTTTCGCAGAGTCCTACCGAAATCTGCAACGGTCGAGGTGAGCACCATCACGCATGCATTCGCATCATTAACCGAGAGCGGCTGGCGCTCTGGAACAGGAGTATTGAACGCAAACGTGATCGACAGGCACAAATACACCATAGAAAACCTCCTTCGGAGAAGAAAAACCCTTTACGCTAGCCCGTGCTAACGGCGTGGCGAGCTAGGCCAGCTACTCCACGCCGTTGTACGTCACTTTCCATCTACCCACCCCGACTCTATCCTGCGCGCTTGCGCTAGTCATATGGACGCCAAAAAAATACGGAGGGTCTCTTTCTGGCACCTATCGACCTGAGGGATACACTCAAAAAAAACAAAGGTTTTTGAGTGGTTGGGCTGCCGCGCTGTTCAACATTCTGTGCACTTAGGAGCGTCGTACGGCTTTTGCCCGAATAGTGCGGTCCTGGCGGCTTCACCCCGAAATAACCAGCTTCGCATAGAGCGGCGCATGGTCCGACAGGGACGACCAGGGCTCACCGACTAAGATCTCGCCGTCGACTGCCGAGAAGCCACGGGCGTACACACGGTCGAGGCGCAGCAGCGGGTAGGCTGTTGGGAAGGTAGGGGCGTGCTCCCCGTGCAGGTGCAGAAACACTTCGTGCAATCCAACGTCATCGAAGAGCAGCTTCGAGGCGTTCTCCTGCCAGTCGTTAAAATCTCCGGCCACTACTATGGGATCGCCGTGGGAAACGCTGCGCATGACCCGCTTGCAGAGCTGCTTGAGCTGCGTCTCCCTCCCCTTCTTGAGCATGTTGAGGTGCACGCACATGCAGTGAACAGGGGCCGGGGCTCCGGGCACATCGACCACGGCGTGGAGGATTCCTCGCGACTCGAAGGCGTTGGTTGAGACATCGATATTTTCGAAGCTGCGGATCGGATACTTGCTCAAGATCGCATTTCCGTGGTGGCCGTGCGAGTACACCGCGTTCTTGCCGTAGGCCACGTGCGGCCAGATGCCCTGTGCGACGAACTCGGGCTGTGGCTCTGGCGGCCACTCTTGAAGCTTGCGGGCGTGGCGCTCGTGCTTTCCGAGCACCTCCTGCAAGAACACGATGTCCGGCTCGAGAGCTGCGATCGCGTTTCTCATCGCCGGCAGCACAAACGACCAGTTCCCAGGGCCAAACCCCTTGTGGATGTTGTACGAGAAAACCTTTAGGGCAACCTGGTTTGACATGTGGCTACAGCAAGTACTTAAACAAAAGAAGACCCCGTCCTACAAGACGCTCAAGCCACGCGCGCTCCTGCCAGGTATCGAGCGTCACTTCCTGTGCCGACTCAAGGTCGATCACGAACTGCCGCTCAAGCGCCGTGCGATCTTTCTCTTCAGGAAGCACCACGTCTGCCTCAAGGTCGTGCAGCAAGCTGCGGTGGTTCAGGTTGCTTGAGCCTACGAGGGCCCAGTCATCGACAACCATCGTCTTCGCATGCAGCACTGTACCAGTATACTCGAAAACTCGGACCCCTGCCCGCAGGAGTCCTAAGTGAAAGGCGGACGCGACCCAGGGGATGAACCAGACATCGGTAAATCGCGGCACGAGCACCCGAACATCTGTGCCCCCACCCGCTGCCGCAGCGAGCGCACGGAGCAGCGAGCCATCGGGCACAAAGTAGGCGTTTGTAATCCAAACTCGGCGGCTGGAGCCGACGATCCGGACGAGGAGATCAAGGTAGTTCTCCTGGCGTTGGCGGCGCTGGGTGTTGAGCCGCACCAGTTCGCTCGACTCGGCCCGCTTCCCCGCGCCCCGCAGCCTCAATGCCAAACGGCGCAGCGTTCCGTACCAGATCCACTCAAAGGATCGCGCCAGCACACCTACCTCTTCTCCCGCGACGAGAGCTCCCGTGTCACGCCAGGTGCCCGCACCCGAGAGCGATGGCACGTGGCACTCGATCACGTTCATGCTTCCGACGAAGGCTTTCTGCCCGTCGATGATGCACACCTTGCGGTGATTGCGGTTGTTGAGCCGCCTCAACACCTCGCGCAACCGTGTTCGGCGCGGGCCAGGCTCGCCTCCCTGCCACCACCGTTCCCACGGAGGTTGGTGAAACACCTTAAACTGCACCCCCGTTTGCTTTGCCCACGTTCGTAGCGCAGGCGCCCAGGAGCTTGAGCCGATACCGTCCACGATAAGCCGAACCCGCACACCGCGCCCCACAGCACGCGCCAAGGCAGCACACACTCGCTCTCCGATGCGGTCAGTGGCGAAGATGTAGCTCTCGAGATCTATCCTTTCAGTCGCTCCATCGATCGCCGACTCGAGCGCCGAAAAAAACTCGTCCCCATTGCTGAACACCCGCGAGGAGTCCCAACGGCTGCGCACCTGAAAGAGGGGCTCGGTTCTCTGGCGACGACGTCGCATGGGGGTGTCCTTGAGCTGCACAGCTGTCCAGTAATGCTTCAACGCTAAGGCGCTGAATACACGGGACAAGGCTCAATGCGCACTGAGCACACACCGACCGCAGCTTAAAAAGTCATTTATTGGCGGGAGCTTATAGTATGGCACCGAGCTTGCTGTAGCTCTACTCAAAAGCGCCAGCCAAGCGGCGATTGGGGCACAGGTAGTTCGCTCAGCCCCAACGCGATGTGCGAGGTGGAACGCTCCCGGTGGCAGGCCCCTGCTGCTAACGGGAGCAGGCTTTTGAGGCAGCGCCGAGACTCCTGAAGACGGCCCTGCCCCCTGGCGGCAAAGATAGCTAACCAGCTAGCATGCTGAAAGGAGGTAGGAAATTTTCGTAGTCGCGGAATGCAACAGGCCCGGTCAGATTCGCAATAACCCTTGTGGTCGTTGCGAGGCGCCCGTTCCGGTTGCTGGGCAAAAGCCCGGTGCCAAGCAGTGAAGTGAGTGAGGAGCGGACGTAACGACAAAAACTTTCGAACACTGTGGGAGACACACACATGGAATCAAATATCATCGAGAGACTCTTCGCATCCTTCACCGAGCTTGAAAGCGCCATCACCAAGGCTCGGTCGACACTCAAGACCAGGGAGGTAGTTCCCGAGGGAGTGGTTCGTCGCCTTGAGTCGTACGACACTATCCTCGCCAAGCAACGCTCGCTCGCTGTATCCCTGTGCGAGTCGATCGCTGCGAAGAACTGGGACGAAGTAAACCGGAATGTGACGCTCATCAACGGCCTCTCAGCCATGATTCGCGACGACGCACGGGCGATCCTTGAGGCCCTCTCGACAACTGCTGAGGAGCCGACTGAGGCTGAGTCGGAGAATTTCTGTTAAGGCCATTCGACCCCAAAGACAATCGGAAGTAAGGAGCGGGCTTCTGCCCGCTTTTTTTACACCTGGGCTTTGATCCCCGTGCGCCCGGTCGTGGGAAGGCGCTACCGCGACCGGATTTAGCCTCCAACTGGCGGGAAACCCTCGCTCCGACAAACCTCTTCCTTGTCAACGTGCGCGTCCGGCGCTAGAACCGGTAGAGGGATACTATGTGGAAAAAACTCAAGGGCTTATTTTCGTCAGCTGAAAAAACTCCTGCGACGACCCGGGGAGGGCAAACATCGATTTCCGAGGGGCCAACAGGGGCCGGCATCGAGCACCTCTTCTCGTCAGCCGGGAAGCTGAAACCTCACCTACTGGAGAAGCTTGCGGCGGAAAGCTCCATAACCGACTTTCTGCTGCTCATTAATTTCCCGGTGCTGGTAGGCTCCAACGTACGTGCGGGAACGCTTGCCCCCAAGCAGCCCAAGGATTTACAGCTCGACTCAGGGAGGAAGCACACGCAGCTCTTCAAGGCCGATAAGATCAAGGAGCTGGTTGAAGGGGCCTCGCTTGAGCACAGCATCTTTCCGGTGCGTCGCGGGCCATCCTCGAAGACAAAGGAGTTGTACCGCTTCACGGTAGGTCGAGGCTCCTCGAATGATATCGTGATGAATGACTTCGCCGTTTCCGAAACGCACGCCTACATTATGGTGGCGCGTCATGGCTACGCTGTGGCCGACATGCACTCCACCAACGGAACGAAGCTCAACGGAGAGCCTGTCCGCCAGGTTCCCTCCCCCCTCAAAGATGGCGATCAGCTCACCTTCGGTCGGTACGATTTTACCTTCCGGACCCCGCCGGGGCTGTACGAATTTCTGACCAACAAGCCGTAGTCAGGCTACTGCGCTGCGCGCTGGATTTCGTCCCGCACCTTCTTGAGAAGGGCGATGTTGTCGGAGTGGCCGGTCATCTTCGCTGTGACCTTGCCCCGTAGCCTGCGGCCTAGCAGGTAGAGGTCGCCGATGGCGTCCAGGATCTTATGGCGGACGGGCTCATTCGGGAAGCGCCAGTCATCGTTGATCGCCCCCTCTGAGCCGATCAGCAGGAAGTTGTCGAAGCGGCCGCCGAGCGCCAATCCCTGGCGCTGCAGGTGCCCAACGTCCTTCACGAAGCTGAAGGTGCGGCACGGAGCTATCTGGTCGCGGTACAAAGCTGGGTCAGTGAGGGTGAAGCTGAAACGCTGCTCGCCTACAGGCTCCGGGTACCGAAGGATGTACTCGATGCTGAACTCATCTGCTGGCTCGATCTTGATGGACTCCTTGTCGTCCCCTACTTCGAGCGTCTTCTTGATGTCTATCTCGTACCACTCGCCGTCCTGCTCGACGACTCCGACCTCATCGAAGAGCCTGCAGAACTCGCGCGCGGAGCCATCCATAACTGGCACTTCGCCGTTGCACTTGATGAGCAGGTTAGAGATTCCGTACGCGCACAGCGCCGACATCAGGTGCTCGATCGTGCCTGCTTGGGTCTGCCCGAGCCGCACTGTCGTTGCGAAGCCTGTCGACTCAACGAAGTCGACGTGCGCAGGGACTACTGTGGTCTCAGAGACTCCTACGAAGTGAATGCCTGAGTTGGGCGGAAGCGGCTCAAGGATAAGGCCACTCTTTCTGCCCGAGTGAAGCCCCTGCCCGTACAGAATCGCTGCGTGCGCCAGGGTCTTCTGCGGCAGAGCACGGCCGCGCAGCGTTTGGCGCGAGAAAACAACTGGATTGATCGTCAGGGACTCGCGCAGCGAGCCAACAGCGCTCGGCTCGATCGCCTCCCACTGCGCCTCGCCGGCCTTCTGCTCCGGCTGCTGCTGCGCGAGAACGCGCCGAACAACCTGAATCGTGCCGGAGAGATCGAGAGGCTTCTCAAGGAAGTCAGCCGCCCCAAGACGGGTGGCAGCGACTGCGGTAGAGATAGTGGCGTGTCCGCTGACCATTACGACTGGCAGGTCAGGGTGAATCTCTTTGATCTTTTTGAGGGTCTCTAAGCCATCCATGCCCGGCATCCAGATGTCGAGAAGTACGAGCGCGGGGCGAGTAGTCATCAGTAAGCGGATGGCGCTTTCTCCGTCTTCGGCGAGAACCACCGGGAATCCCTCATCTTTCAGTACGCCTTCGAGGGATCGGCGGATGCTGGCCTCATCGTCGACGACCAGCACAAGCTGGCTTGAGCCAGTCTGTTCCGGGAACTCATGGGAGTTTGCGAGGTTATGCATGGCGCACCGCTGCGTTAAATGACCCCCGATATAGTACCTGCGCCTTGGAGCTAACGCAAATACGCGAAAGGACGACGGTAAGGGGTAGCCACCCTATTTTTTACTCTCCTTTTGCCGCTGTTATGTCGAGTAGTTACGCGAAGGGATGGGTCGGGTCTAGCCGTGAACCTCGCCGGAGCGGCAACTCATCGTACTAGTTGGGGTTGTGTAACCCCGGGGGGATCGCATGCTTTCAAAGCTCTTCGGTGACAAGAAGAAGAGAGAGGATTCGGCCAACGGTAAGCTCGTCCGTCTTCCTGACGGGATGCGACAGAGCATCGTCTCCTCGCTCGGCTCTAAGGCTATCCCGTCTATGCCCAAGGCCTCTCACCAGGCGTTCCAGCTTGCGACCAATCCGAACGCGGATGCACGCGACTACATCGAGGTGCTCGAAGCAGACGAAGGGCTCGCAGCGCGCGTCCTTAAGATAGCAAACTCGGTCTTCTACGACCGGGGTGGCGGAAGCAAGACGATTGAGCAGGCTGTAGCCGTAATTGGAATTTCAGAGCTGAAGGGGCTGCTGAACGCCAGCGCTCTCTCTGGCATCTTTCCGCTCAGGCATCCGTTGCGGGCGCAGTTTTGGGCACACAATATCGCTACTGCCCTGACAGCGCGCCAGGTTGCCCGTCAGTGCTCCCCCTCCCAAACTGACCAAGCATTCCTGGGTGGCATGATGCACGATGTTGGGAAGCTGCTCCTGTTGCAGCAGCACACCGATATCTACCAGCGCGTCTTCCGGCACGGGATAGCGGAAGGGCTTGAGTCCGTAGTTGCGGAATCGGAGGAGTACCCCTTTAACCACACGCACGTTGGCCTGGCGATCGGAGAGCAGTGGAACTTCTCCCCGGAGCTTGTGGCGATCATCAAGAATCACCACGACATGTGGAGAGAGATTGAGCCTAAATCGCTCGTTGGCATCGTAAAAGCGAGCAGCGTCATAGCAAATTCTCTCGGGCTGGGCGCCGGGAAAGATGCGTTCCTCTTAAAACGCACGTACGAGCCGATGGTACCTGAGGCTTTTGAGTACCTCGGGATGGCTAAGCCTCAACAAACCTTGCTGCTCCGCGAGGCAGAGCTATCGTTTAACTCCGAGTTCGAGCTGTACGAATCGTGGGGTGCGGGATGATCGGCGAGCCTCTCAATGTGGCGTTGCTCGTGCTGTCTCTCATCGGGCTTTCAGCGGCGATGCTCTGCTGGGCCGCCCTGAAGCGCGCCTCGCAGCTCGTCGAGAGCCCTGATTCAGCACCGAAAGCGGGCTGGCTTGCCTCTCTGCCGTGGGTCGGACGGCTGCTCAGCAGGATTGACGATTCGTCCCGCAGCCGGCGCCAGGCCGAGTCAGACAACGAGACGCGCTACAAGATCTTGACCGAAAATGTTCCGGCAGCCGTGATGCTCCACCAGTCGGACGGCATGATCTTGTGGGGCAGCCCCTTCACGGAGGTGCTAACGGGATTTTCCCTCTCCGAAATCCTAAAGAACCGCGAGACATTCCTGCTCAATCAGGTGCACGAGGAGGATAAGCGGCTTGTCGAGAAGTCTCTCGGCATCGTGAGGACCGGCGAGCCGTACCAGTACCGCTACCGCTTCTACCACAAGTCCGGGATGACGCTCTGGCTTGAGACCCGCACCGTCCCGATCTACGACAGCTCCGTCAGCGACTACATCGCGCTCTCGATCACCCTGGACGTGACCTCAGCTGTCCTCAACCAGCTCCAGATAGAGGAGCGCAACCGAGACTTAAACGAGTTCACCTACATGGTCTCTCACGACCTCAAAAACCCGATCAACACCATTAAGGGGATGATTGGAATTATCCAGGCAGAGCCGTCGCTCAAGAAGAATCGGGCGCTCGATCAAGCCGCCTCTTACATCGCATCGGCGGCGGTACGCTTGGAGGACCTGACCGATGGGGTTCTCAAGCTCGCACGCGTGTCAGCGAGCGAAAGGTCCCTTGAGCCGGTAGACCTAAACGAAGTCATGCAAGAGGTGGTGCACGACTTCAAGCACCAGCTTGAGCGCGCGGACGGCAAGCTCACAACTATCGAAGAGCTGCCCCTTGTGCTCGGAAATCGGACCCAGCTCTATCAGATCTTCAGCAACCTAATCGGCAACGCTATCAAGTACCGCGCTCCAGACCGCCCGCTCCTGATCTCTGTCGCGCCAGAGCGGGGGAATTCGCGGCGCCGAGCCTCAATCGTTGTGCGCGACAATGGTCGTGGGATTGCGCCATCTCACCTCGACGAGATCTTCAAGCCCTTCCACCGTGCGAGCGACTCGTCAGTTGGTGGGCTCGGAGTGGGCCTCGCATGCGTTCAGCGGCTTGCCTCACGGCTCGGAGGAACTGTTGGTGTTGAGAGCAAGGAGGGGGAGGGCTCGACCTTCACGGTAACTCTGCGCAGATCAACTAACTCCTGATCCCCTCCTACTATTCTGTAAGCGAGCCTACTACGCCACCATCGTGTCATTGACCGCCGGCGTAATTTTTTTGTAGCCTGACGTCGGACGTTGGCTTATGCGCTCATGCATTTTCCGATGTTCAACTGGCAGCTACGCTTGCGAGCATGGTGCGTCCTCTATGAGTAATCAGGGCGGGAATAATCACAACAGTTCTGTAGCGGTGAAATCTGCGGTATCTTCCGCCGCCGAAAGGCTTCAAGAACAGCTCCGCTTCATCGTAGAGGTCGACCGCCTCAAGCACGTGCTCCGGCGCACCAGCCCAATCGGCGCTGAACGGAGGGAAAACTCGGCGGAGCATAGCTGGCAGGTAGTTCTCATGGCTATCTTGCTGCACGAACATGCCAACGAGCCAATCGATCTGCTCAGGGTTGTCAGGATGCTCGCTATTCACGACGTGGTTGAAGTCGACGTCGGCGATACCTTTCACTACGACAAATCTCGCCGAGAGGACTTAGCAGAACTCGAAGCACGCGCGGCGGAGCGGCTCTTCGGAATGCTGCCTGTTGACCAGGCGACAGAGCTCGCCGCTCTCTGGCGAGAGTTTGAAGCCAAAGAGAGCCCAGAGGCGCAATTTGCCGCAGCTGTAGATCGCTTCGTTGCCTTCGTCATGAACAGCAACAACGATGGCGGAACCTGGGTGACACACGGAGTTTCTGCGAGCCAGATCCTCTCGCTCAATGGGCATATCGGCTCTGGTTCGGCCGCGCTGTGGGGCGCAGCGCAGCAGCTCGTTTCGCAAGCTCTTGAGTCGGGACGAATAAAGCCGTAGCCGCGACCAAGAGCTACGCTGGCTGTTATTCTTTGAACAGAATCAGGCTCACGACCAGAAGAACGCAGCCAGCCAGCTTAGCTGCCGTAAACGGCCGCAGCGGAAAACCGAACCAGCCGAAGTGATCGAGCGCGACCGACATGAGCAGGCTGCCAGTTACGGTCAGAACGGCGATAGGCAAAGCTCCGAGCTCACGCGCGGCTACTGTTATGACCGTGACGATCGTCGCTCCACAGAGGCCACCTAGCCACGCCCACCACGGTACCTGTGAAACTTGCGAGAGAGTGGGCGGGGAGATGCGAGTGAGCGCAACTATGCACCAGAGAATGACCGTCCCAAGGGTGAAGTTGACGGCCGCGCCGAGGACCCCACTACCGAACGAGTGTCGTAGCTGTGCGTTCATGCCGCCCTGAACTGCCGTCAGGGCGCCGATTACTACCACCAAAAGGGACAGAAAAATCTTCATCGCGCCCCTACGGATTCACCTACAGCACCCTGTCTGGGGCGTACCCCAAAAAGGAGAGCAGCTCGTGGACAATTGCGTTGACTTCTGGCGCCCACGTGCGCGGATCGCTCCGCATCGAGGCGATCCCGTCAAGCACGAGCGAGGTTTCGTATATGCCCTGCGAAGACGAGCCGCGGACGGATGTGCTTCCTGACTCGTCATCGTGAGTGAAGACCGCCACGTCACCGCCGAATTTGCGCGCCTCTAGGAGGTACGCGCGCGACGCGTTTTCTCCGCCGCCGGCAACGAAATGCAGCGTTGGCTTGACTGCCGCGAGAAATCTCTCTGTGCCAACTCGCACCTGCACGTGTGCCGCAAACAGGTCTCGGAGGTTTGTCTCCTGCTCTGATGAGATCTCTTGGCCACCTTGTAGCTGCCAGCGCTCCAGGAATTGCGCCTGACACTGATCCCACAAGCTTTCACCACGGAACTCGGCGCGAAAGAGAGCGTCGCTGCCGATCCCAGCCAGCCAGGCGCGCGTCTGCGCCACGTCTTCGGGTACAAGACAGGACGAGAGCGGCCTTGCCTTCACTCCTGCCCATTGCGCAAGCTCCGCCTGCTCTGCCATACAGGGCGAGCAGGAAAACGGTGTGCGTACGCCACCGGTGGCAGAGTCTCTTGCGCAGGCGCGCTGCGCGCCATCACACCGGAGCTGGACGACCTCAGAACCATTCCTGTGCAGGTAGTTCGCCAGCAAGAACATCAGGCCGGCTTCGCGGTGCAGGAGGCCAAAGGGAGCGAAGAGCGCAAGCTTCATAGTGCGCAGGCTGAGACAGGACGCTTCGTGGTCGGATCGCGGAACAGCAGATAGTACGATGCCTGCGCAGCTCGCGCAGTCTCTGGCAACACCATCTTCTCCACACGCGTGTTGCCCCAGATCGTGCTTCGCTGGGGGCTCTCCTTGAACATCGACTCTTCAAGCGGAACTTCGATTACAGTTTCTGGAGAGAGCGTTCCGACGTGTAGCGGCTTAGATCCACCAGACGCAGCGTGGCAGAGGTCGGGCTTGAGCGGCTCGCCGGAGGCATTTACGACGACCAACGAAGGCGATAGCTCCGTGTCTTGCAGAGCAACCGCCGCGCTCGGTCGAACCCGCTGCTCAATGAGCCGCTCCGAGAGCGGCGCTTCCTCGACCTCCTCAGTCATTGGCTCAAAAGGTGCGCATCCGTACATCATCGACGAGGACGATGAAACAAATTCGACTGCCGCCTGGGAGCTAAGAAGGTTCACCCGGCCCTGCGGGCACGAGAGCTGAATCTCCAAGCCGAAGACCCCTGAAACTTCGCCACGCAGAACTGGGAAAGCGTCCTCAAGACGGAGTCCGTCGGGCTGATTGAGCCTTCCACCGTCGAGCAGCACCGAGCGCTTCTCAATGCCTTTGCCGAATAGCGTGAGGATGCACGACACCGGGAAATGTCCGCCTGACGAGCCCGCCGACGGGAAAAAGTGCACTCGGCTCTTGATCGTTGCCGTAGAGAGACAGAACACCAAAGTCCTGACCGAATTCGTTACTGTTCGCTGCATTTGCTCTCCTCGCTTACCAAGTCGCCAAGCACCTATGCGTGTCTTGCTCTGGAGTCTCTCCGGGTATCCTTTCAATCAGGTGACAGGTCACCGACCCCTGCAGCCTGGGCGCGATCCTCAGGTAGGCCTGCACTGCCCCCTTCTCCCACGATCTGTCGTCTGATGCTCCGAGCAGCTCGCTCTCGAGCGAGATGAGCCTGCTCGCATTGCCAGGCACGTCGACGTTCCACTCCGGCGCCCTGTTGCCGTAATAGAGGCGGATTCCGACCTGGGTCGGCTCACTAGAGGTGTTGACCAAAACTACTTGGTGCTCGCGTCGAGCGCCGATAATCAGTGGCGTGAAAGAATTCTCGCGGCCTCTCGTTACCAGCGGATCCTGGAGCACCGTTACGCACCCGCCAAGCGACTGCCGACAGATGTGTCTCGTCCCTGCTGGGGAAGACACCGCCAGGTGTCCGTGAGCGATCCCGCCCTGCTCCTTCAGCGCTTGCGTGAACGGTTCCACTTCGATAACTCCGACTTCACTCGCCGGGAACTCCACCGTGACCTCGTTGACTTTCGAGCCATCTGCATCGAAGAGCTCCATACGAGTGCACACTCGCTGGCCGGACTCCCCCTGCGGCTCAGTGGCCACGAGGAGTGTTGAGGTTGAGAATGGCGGGGTTGCGACCCAAAAGTGGCTAGTGACGGAGCTCTCGTTCATGTGGCCCTGGGACAAAAGATGACTGCACAAAAGATCAACAGGCTCGGCTCTTTACCTAGAAACGAGCCGAATAACAACTGCGTCGGCACCGTAGCAGAAAAACCCCTGTTTTACACCCGAAAGTTGGG